>NZ_JBQQCE010000209.1:0-16125 GCF_052245645.1 Streptomyces sp. KR55
CCACGCCCTTCCTGACCGCGCTCGGCACCCCGGTGCAGTGGGTCTTCGACCGCACCGAGGCGTCCGGGCTCGAGAAGGGCCAGTACCTCGCGCTGTCGCAGTCCGCGGCCCAGGACGAGATCGACGCCCCGGTCGCCGAGCTGCGCGAGCGGTACCTGCCCGAACTCGAACGGCTGCTGCCCCGTACCCGCGGTGCCGAGGTGCGGGACTTCTTCGTGACCAGGGAACGCACCGCGACGTTCGCTCCCGCCCCCGGCGTCGGACGGCTGCGGCCCGGCGCCCGTACCAAGGCACCCGGCCTGTACCTGGCCGGAGCGTGGACCGCCACCGGGTGGCCCGCGACCATGGAGAGTGCGGTCCGCAGCGGCATCGGTGCGGCGGGCGCCGCGCTGAGCGCCCTGGGCCGGCCCCGCCCCCGCCACCTCTTCGACGTCGAGGAGGCGGCCTGATGCTCGATCAGCGCGCGGCAGGCCCCCGCACCCCCGGTACCGCAACAAGAGGAGAGACTGTGCCCACTGTGCCCCCGGCCTCGAAGGCCGCTCGAGAGACCGCGGTGGACGTGACCGCGCTCCTGGAGCGCGGCCGGACCCTGGCCACACCGGTACTGCGGGCGGCCGTCGACCGCCTGGCACCTCCCATGGACACGGTCGCCGCCTATCACTTCGGCTGGATCGACGCCGCGGGCAACCCCGCCGACGGCGACGGCGGCAAGGCCGTGCGCCCCGCCCTCGCGGTGCTGTCCGCCGAGGTCACCGGGGCCGCACCGGAGGTCGGCATTCCCGGAGCGGTCGCCGTCGAACTGGTCCACAACTTCTCGCTGCTGCACGACGACCTGATGGACGGCGACGAACAGCGCCGGCACCGCGACACCGTCTGGAAGGTGCACGGCCCCGCCCAGGCCATCCTGGTCGGCGACGCCCTGTTCGCCCTGGCCAACGAGATCCTCCTGGAGCTCGGCACCGTCGAGGCCGGCCGCGCCACCCGCCGGCTGACCACGGCGAGCCGCGCCCTGATCGACGGCCAGGCCCAGGACATCTCCTACGAGCACCGCGACCGCGTCAGCGTCGAGGAGTGCCTGGAGATGGAGGGCAACAAGACCGGCGCCCTGCTGGCCTGCGCCAGCTCCATCGGCGCGGTGCTCGGCGGCGCGGACGAGCGCACCGCCGACTCCCTGGAGAAGTACGGCTACCACCTCGGCCTCGCCTTCCAGGCCGTCGACGACCTGCTCGGCATCTGGGGCGACCCGGAGGCCACTGGCAAGCAGACCTGGAGCGATCTGCGCCAGCGCAAGAAGTCCCTGCCGGTCGTGGCTGCGCTTGCAGCGGACGGTGCCGCCTCGGAGCGGCTCGGCGAGATCCTCGCCGCCGACGCCAAGAGCAGCGACTTCGCGAACTTCTCCGAGGAGGAGTTCGCGGCCCGCGCCGCCCTCATCGAGGAGGCGGGCGGCCGCGAGTGGACCACCGAGGAAGCGCGCCGTCAGCACACCATCGCCATCGAAGCTCTCGACGCCGTCGACATGCCCGACCGGGTGCGGCAGCAGTTCACGGCGCTCGCCGACTTCGTCGTCGTACGAAAGAGATGATCACTATCGGCCGAATAGCTCTCGCGTAGTCGCCGGCCGGTGCCGCGGATTCGTGTGCACCGGCCGACGGCGGACCCACAGCAGACGCACCACCGGAAGTGACTGCACGAAGGGGAAGCCATGACAGCGACGACCGACGGAAGCACCGGGGCCCAGCCGCCCCGCGCTGCCGCGGCCAGCGAAACCGACAGCACCACCCCCGAGGCGGCCGGGGGCCGAGAAGCCGCCGTACACGCCGTCCGGCGCGCCACCGACTTCCTGCTGTCCCGGCAGGACGCCGAGGGATGGTGGAAGGGCGACCTCGAGACGAACGTCACCATGGACGCCGAGGACCTGCTGCTGCGTCAGTTCCTGGGCATCCGCGACGAGTCCACCACCCGCGCCGCCGCCCTGTTCATCCGCGGCGAGCAGCGCAAGGACGGCACCTGGGCCACCTTTCACGGCGGACCCGGCGAACTCTCCACCACCATCGAGGCGTACGTCGCCCTGCGCCTGGCCGGCGACGCGCCCGACGCGCCACACATGGCGAAGGCATCGGAGTGGATCCGGGCAGCGGGCGGCGTCGCCGCCTCCCGCGTCTTCACCCGGATCTGGCTCGCCCTGTTCGGCTGGTGGAAGTGGGAGGACCTGCCCGAACTCCCGCCGGAGCTCATCTACTTCCCGACGTGGCTGCCGCTCAACATCTACGACTTCGGCTGCTGGGCCCGGCAGACCATCGTCCCGCTGACCATCGTCTCCGCGAAGCGGCCGGTCAGGCCCGCGCCCTTCCCTCTGGACGAGCTGCACACCGATCCGGGAAACCCGAATCCGGTGAAACCGCTTTCACCTCCGGCGAGTTGGGACGGGGCCTTTCAGCGGCTCGACAAGGGCCTGCACGCCCTGCGCAAGGTCGTGCCGAGGAAGCTGCGCAGAGCCGCCATGAACACCGCGGCGCGCTGGATCATCGAGCGGCAGGAGAACGACGGTTGCTGGGGCGGCATTCAGCCGCCGGCCGTGTACTCGCTCATCGCCCTGCATCTGCTCGGCTACGACCTCCAGCACCCCGTGATGCGGGCCGGGCTCGAGTCCCTGGACCGGTACGCCGTCTGGCGCGAGGACGGCGCCCGGATGATCGAGGCCTGCCAGTCGCCGGTGTGGGACACCTGCCTGGCGACCATCGCGCTCGTCGACGCCGGTGTGCCCGCCGATCATCCGCAGCTCGTCAAGGCCGCGGACTGGATGCTGGGCGAGCAGATCGTCCGGCCCGGCGACTGGTCGGTGCGCAAGCCCGGGCTGCCGCCGGGCGGCTGGGCGTTCGAGTTCCACAACGACAACTACCCCGACATCGACGACACCGCCGAGGTCGTCCTCGCACTGCGCCGGGTCAGGCACCACGACCCGGAGCGGGTGGAGAAGGCGATCGGGCGCGGGGTGCGCTGGAATCTCGGCATGCAGTCGAAGAACGGCGCGTGGGGCGCCTTCGACGTCGACAACACCAGCCCGTTCCCCAACCGGCTGCCGTTCTGCGACTTCGGCGAGGTCATCGACCCGCCGTCCGCGGACGTCACCGCGCACGTCGTGGAGATGCTCGCGGCCGAGGGCCTGGCCCACGACCCGCGCACCCGGCGCGGCGTCAGGTGGCTGCTGGCCCAACAGGAGCCGGACGGCTCGTGGTTCGGGCGCTGGGGCGTCAACTATGTCTACGGCACCGGGTCGGTGGTGCCCGCCCTCGTCGCCGCGGGCATTCCCGGCTCGCACCCGGCGATCCGCCGGGCGGTGGCCTGGCTGGAGAGCGTGCAGAACGACGACGGCGGCTGGGGCGAGGACCTGCGCTCCTACCAGGACGTCGAGCGATGGAGCGGCCGCGGCGCCTCCACCGCCTCGCAGACGGCCTGGGCGCTGATGGCCCTGCTGGCGGCCGGCGAGCAGGACTCCAAGGCCGTCGAACGCGGTGTCGCCTGGCTCGCCGCGACCCAGCGGAAGGACGGCTCCTGGGACGAGCCGTACTTCACCGGCACCGGCTTCCCCTGGGACTTCTCCATCAACTACCACCTCTACCGGCAGGTCTTCCCGCTCACCGCCCTCGGCCGGTTCGTGAACGGAGAGCCCTTCGCACCGGCCAAGGGGAGCTGATGGCCACGCCGCCCGCCTCGGCACCGCTGCTGATCGCCTGCGCGCTCGGCATCGAGCGCCTGGCCCTGCGCCTGGGCGACCACGGCGGTGCCGACGGGCCGGTCACCGTCCTGCGCACCGGCATGGGGCCCCGGTCGGCCGAGCGCTCCATCACCCAGGCGCTGGCCGACCCGGCCCTCACCGAGGCCTCCGTGCTCGCCACCGGCTTCTGCGCGGGGCTGGCCCCCGGCATGCACCCCGGCGACCTGGTCGTCGCCGAGGAGACCCGGCACCCGTACGGCAGCACGCCGTGCGTGGGCACCGAACTGCTCGTCAAGGAACTCATCCGTGCCGTGCCCGGCCGTACCGTCCACACCGGGCCGGTCACCGGCTCCGACCACGTCGTCCGTGGTCAGGAACGTGCCGACCTGCTCGCCACCGGCGCAATCGCGGTCGACATGGAGTCGGCGGCAACGCTTCTGAGCGCGGGGCGCGTGGGTGCGCGTCCGGTTGCGGCCGTCCGGGTGGTCGTGGACGCTCCAGAACATGAGCTCGTCCGGATCGGCACGGTGCGCGGTGGAATATCTGCTTTCCGCGTCCTTCGTTCCATTCTTCCCGCATTCTTTGAATGGCACCGTAATGTGTTGCTCCCCAGGAGGTGAGCCCGATGGCCATGCCGCTGCGTCAGTCCATCAAGGTCGCTACTTACTTGGCTGAACAGAAGCTCCGCAGGCGCGACAAGTTCCCGCTCATCGTCGAGCTCGAACCGCTCTTCGCCTGCAACCTCAAGTGCGAGGGCTGCGGCAAGATCCAGCACCCCGCCGGGGTGCTCAAGCAGCGCATGCCGGTCGCGCAGGCCGTGGGAGCGGTGCTGGAGTCCGGGGCGCCGATGGTGTCGATCGCCGGCGGCGAGCCGCTGATGCACCCCCAGATCGACGAGATCGTGCGCCAGCTGGTGGCCAGGCGGAAGTACGTCTTCCTGTGCACCAACGCCATGCTGCTGCGCAAGAAGATGGACAAGTTCAAGCCCTCGCCGTACTTCGCCTTCGCCGTGCACATCGACGGCCTGCGCGAGCGGCACGACGAGTCGGTCGCCAAAGAGGGTGTGTTCGACGAGGCCGTGGCGGCCATCAAGGAGGCCAAGCGGCGCGGCTTCCGGGTCACCACCAACTCGACCTTCTTCAACACCGACACCCCGCAGACCGTCGTCGAGGTGCTCAACTTCCTCAACGACGACCTCGAGGTCGACGAGATGATGATCTCGCCCGCCTACGCCTACGAGAAGGCCCCCGACCAGGAGCACTTCCTGGGTGTGGAGCAGACCCGCGAGCTGTTCAAGAAGGCCTTCGCGGGCGGCAACCGGCGCCGTTGGCGGCTCAACCACTCCCCGCTGTTCCTCGACTTCCTCGAGGGCAAGGTCGACTTCCCCTGCACCGCATGGGCGATCCCGAACTACTCGCTGTTCGGCTGGCAGCGCCCCTGCTACCTGATGAGCGACGGCTACGTGCCGACGTACCGCGAACTGATCGAGGAGACCGACTGGGACAAGTACGGCCGCGGCAAGGACCCGCGCTGCGCCAACTGCATGGCGCACTGCGGCTACGAGCCCACCGCCGTCCTCGCCACCATGGGTTCCCTGAAGGAGTCCCTGCGCGCCATGCGCGAGACGGTCTCCGGAAACCGGGAGTGACGCCATGACCGCCATTCCCCTGGGCGTCCCCGAGGTACCGGTCCGGCCGATCGCCGAGCGGCGTGTGTCGCGGCAGATCCAGGTCGGATCCGTGGCGGTGGGCGGCGACGCCCCGGTGTCGGTGCAGTCGATGACGACGACCCGTACGTCGGACGTCGGCGCGACGCTGCAGCAGATCGCCGAGCTGACGGCGTCCGGCTGTCAGATCGTCCGCGTCGCCTGCCCGACCCAGGACGACGCCGACGCGCTGGCGACCATCGCGCGCAAGTCGCAGATCCCGGTGATCGCGGACATCCACTTCCAGCCGAAGTACGTGTTCGCCGCGATCGAGGCCGGCTGCGCCGCGGTCCGGGTCAACCCCGGCAACATCAAGCAGTTCGACGACAAGGTCAAGGAGATCGCGCGGGCCGCCAAGGACCACGGCACGCCGATCCGTATCGGCGTCAACGCGGGCTCGCTGGACCGGCGGCTGCTGCAGAAGTACGGCAAGGCGACGCCGGAGGCGCTGGTGGAGTCGGCGCTGTGGGAGGCGTCGCTGTTCGAGGAGCACGACTTCCGGGACATCAAGATCTCGGTGAAGCACAACGACCCGGTCGTGATGATCGAGGCGTACCGCCAGCTCGCCGCGCAGTGCGACTACCCGCTGCACCTGGGCGTCACGGAGGCGGGCCCGGCGTTCCAGGGCACGATCAAGTCGGCGGTGGCCTTCGGCGCGCTGCTGTCGCAGGGCATCGGCGACACGATCCGGGTGTCCCTGTCCGCCCCGCCCGCCGAGGAGGTCAAGGTCGGCATCCAGATCCTGGAGTCGCTGAACCTCAAGGAGCGCGGTCTGGAGATCGTCTCCTGTCCGTCCTGCGGCCGCGCCCAGGTCGATGTGTACAAGCTGGCCGAGGAGGTCACCGCCGGCCTCACGGGCATGGAAGTGCCCTTGCGTGTCGCGGTCATGGGGTGTGTGGTGAACGGCCCCGGCGAGGCCCGCGAGGCCGACCTCGGCGTCGCCTCCGGCAACGGCAAGGGGCAGATCTTCGTCAAGGGCGAGGTCATCAAGACCGTCCCCGAGTCCAAGATCGTCGAGACGCTCATCGAGGAGGCCATGAAGATCGCCGAGCAGATGGAGCAGGACGGGGCCGCAGCGGGCGCCCCCACCGGCACGGGAAAACCGGCAGTGACGGTGAGCTGAGGGAAGGCACGGACCGAGAGGGGGCTGAGCGTGACGATTCTGGAGAACATCCGGGGACCACGCGACGTGAAGGCGCTGTCCGAGGCGCAACTGCGCGAACTGTCCGACGAAATCAGGGAGTTCCTGGTGCAGGCGGTAGCCAGGACCGGCGGCCACCTCGGCCCCAATCTGGGGGTGGTGGAACTCTCCGTCGCGCTCCACCGGGTCTTCGAGTCACCGGTCGACCGCATCCTGTGGGACACCGGACACCAGAGCTACGTACACAAACTCCTGACAGGGCGTCAGGACTTCTCCAAGCTGCGCGGCAAGGGCGGCCTGTCCGGCTATCCGTCGCGCGAGGAGTCCGAGCACGACGTCATCGAGAACAGCCACGCCTCCACCGCGCTCGGCTGGGCCGACGGACTCGCCAAGGCCCGCCAGGTGCAGGGCGAGAAGGGGCATGTCGTCGCGGTGATCGGCGACGGCGCTCTCACCGGCGGCATGGCCTGGGAGGCGCTGAACAACATCGCGGCCGCCAAGGACCGGCCGCTGATCATCGTCGTCAACGACAACGAGCGCTCGTACGCGCCGACCATCGGGGGGCTGGCCAACCATCTCGCGACGCTGCGTACCACCGACTCGTACGAGAAGGTCCTCGCCTGGGGCAAGGACGTACTCCTGCGCACCCCGGTCGTCGGAGGCACGGTCTACGAGGCGCTGCACGGCGCGAAGAAGGGCTTCAAGGACGCCTTCGCGCCGCAGGGGATGTTCGAGGACCTCGGCCTGAAGTACGTCGGCCCCATCGACGGACACGACATCAAGGCCGTCGAGTCGGCGCTGCGGCGCGCCAAACGCTTCCACGGGCCGGTGCTGGTGCACTGCCTCACCGTGAAGGGCCGCGGCTATGAACCCGCCCTCGCGCACGAGGAGGACCACTTCCACACCGTCGGCGTGATGGACCCGCTGACCTGCGAGCCGCTGGCCCCCTCCAACGGGCCGTCGTGGACCTCGGTGTTCGGCGACGAGATCGTCAGGATCGGCGAGGAGCGGGAGGACGTCGTGGCGATCACGGCGGCCATGCTGCACCCGGTGGGTCTTGCCGGGTTCGCCCAGCGGTTCCCGGACCGGGTGTGGGACGTCGGCATCGCCGAACAGCACGCGGCGGTTTCCGCGGCCGGCCTCGCGACCGGCGGACTGCACCCCGTCGTCGCCGTCTACGCCACCTTCCTCAACCGCGCCTTCGACCAGCTCCTGATGGACGTGGCGCTGCACCGGTGCGGGGTGACCTTCGTCCTGGACCGGGCGGGCGTGACCGGCGTCGACGGGCCCTCCCACAACGGCATGTGGGACATGTCGATCCTCCAGGTCGTGCCAGGGCTGCGGATCGCCGCGCCACGCGACGCCGACCAGCTGCGGGCCCAGCTGCGCGAGGCGGTCGCCGTCGACGACGCGCCGACGCTCGTGCGCTTCCCCAAGGAGTCGGTGGGGCCGCGCGTCCCGGCCATCGACCGGGTGGGCGGCATCGACGTACTGCACTCTTCGGATCCTTCGGATGTCCTGCTGGTCGCCGTCGGCGTGATGGCGCCGGTCTGCCTGCAGGCCGCCGAGCTGCTCGAAGCACGCGGCATCGGCTGCACCGTGGTCGACCCCCGCTGGGTCAAGCCCGTCGACCCGGCGCTGCCCGGCCTCGCCGCCACGCACCGGCTGGTCGCGGTCGTCGAGGACAACAGCCGCGCCTCCGGGGTCGGCGCGGCGGTGGCGCTCGCGCTGAGCGACGCCGAAGTGGACGTTCCCGTACGGCGGTTCGGCATCCCGGAGCAGTTCCTCGCGCACGCCAAGCGCGGTGAGGTGCTGGCCGACATCGGCCTCACGCCGGTCGAGATCGCCGGGCGGATCAGCGCGAGCCTGGCCGTCAAGGAGGAGCTGTCCAAGGAGACCGACCTCCACGCGGAGCTGTCCGGGGAGACGGCTGTGAGGGAAGAGCTGTCCAAGGAGACTCAGCCATGACAAGCGCGGAATCCGCGTCCCAGCCGCCGGAGTCGGGGCCCGAGAAGGAGTTCGACCTCGGTGCGCTGCTGGCCGAGCGCGGAGCCGAGCGCTACGAGCTGCACGCCCGGTACCTCAACCACCAGCTCCCGCGCATGCTGCACACGATCGGCTTCGACAAGGTCTACGAGCGGGCCGAGGGCGCCTACTTCTGGGACGCGGACGGCAACGACTACCTGGACATGCTCGCCGGCTTCGGGGTGATGGGCCTGGGCCGCCACCACCCCGTGGTCCGCAAGGCGCTGCACGACGTCCTCGACGCCCAGCTCGCCGACCTCACCCGCTTCGACTGCCAGCCGCTGCCCGGGCTGCTGGCCGAGCGGCTGCTGGCGCACAGCCCGCACCTGGACCGGGTGTTCTTCGGCAACAGCGGCACCGAGGCCGTCGAGACGGCGCTGAAGTTCGCCCGGTACGTCACCGGCCGGCCGCGGATCCTGTACTGCACGCACGCCTTCCACGGACTGACCACCGGCTCGCTGTCCGTGAACGGTGAGTCGGGCTTCCGCGACGGCTTCGCCCCGCTGCTGCCCGACACGGCCGTGCCGCTCGGCGACCTCGACGCCCTGGCCCGGGAACTGAAGCGGGGTGACGTCGCCGCCCTGATCGTCGAGCCCATCCAGGGCAAGGGCGTGCACGAGGCCCCGCCCGGCTATCTGCGCGCCGCCCAGGAGTTGCTCCACCGGCACAAGGCGCTGCTCATCGCGGACGAGGTGCAGACCGGGCTGGGCCGTACCGGCGACTTCTACGCCTACCAGCACGAGGAGGGCGTCGAGCCGGACCTGGTGTGCGTGGCCAAGGCCCTCTCGGGCGGCTATGTGCCGGTGGGCGCCACCCTGGGCAGGGACTGGATCTTCAAGAAGGTCTACTCGTCGATGGACCGGGTGCTGGTCCACTCGGCCAGCTTCGGGTCCAACGCCCAGGCCATGGCGGCGGGCCTGGCGGTGCTGTCGGTGATGGAGAACCAGCAGATCGTCGCGGGCGTGCGCACCACCGGCGAACTGCTCAGGTCCCGGCTGGCGGCGCTGACCGACACGTACGAGATGCTCGCGGACGTCCGCGGCCGGGGACTGATGATCGGCATCGAGTTCGGCCGGCCCCGGTCGCTGAAGCTGCGCAGCCGCTGGGCCATGCTGCAGGCCGCCCGCAAGGGGCTGTTCGCGCAGATGGTGGTCGTCCCGCTGCTGCAGCGACACCGGATCCTCACCCAGGTCTCCGGCGACCATCTGGAGGTCATCAAGCTGATCCCGCCGCTGATCATCGGCGAGCGGGAGGTGGACCGGTTCGTCGACGCGTTCACGGCCGTGATGGACGACGCGCACAACGGCGGCGGCCTGGTGTGGGACTTCGGCAAGACGCTGGTGAAGCAGGCGGTCGCCAACCGATAAGACTTTTGCCTTACAGGCAAGAAATTTGCCCAATGGGCAAGCCTCCGGCTGAATGGAGGCATGAGCTCCTCCGCCTCCGAGCCCGGGGCCGAGCCGGCCGACGGTCTGCCGGTGGTCGCCCCGCAGCTCCGCGCCCTGCGCCGGCGGGCCGGCCTCACCCTGGAGGTCGCCGCCCGCACCGCCGGACTCTCGCCCGCCCATCTCTCCCGGCTGGAGACCGGGCAGCGTCAGCCCTCGCTGCCGATGCTGCTCTCGCTCGCCCGCATTTACAGTACGACGGTCTCGGAGCTGCTCGGCGAGACGGTCGCCGACCGGGACGCCGTCGTGCGCGCGGCCGCCATGGAGCCGACGGGTGCGGGCGGCTGGACGTACTGGCAGGCCGGCGCGCCCGGCCGCGGCATGCAGGCGCTGCGCGTCCAGGTGCCGTACGGCTCGCAGGGCGACATCGTGCGCGTGCACCCCGGTGAGGAGTGGCTGTACGTCCTCAAGGGCCGCCTGCGGCTGCGCCTCGGGGACACCGCGCACCTGCTCGCACCAGGGGACAGCGCTCACTTCGACTCGCTGACCCCGCACCGCATCGCCGCCCAGGACCCCGACGGGGTCGAGCTCCTCTTCGTCCACACCCTGCTGCAGAGCCCCACGGCCGCGCTGTGCCTCGGCCCTATTACGGGAGAAACGCCATGAGCGACATCGAGCAGAAGTTCCCGCGGGCCATCTGGGTCCGGCTGTTCATCTACATCGTGGCAGGACATGTCTTCGCCGCCTTCCTCTACCTGCTCTTCGAGGTGGGGGCGAAGTAGGCCGCACTCGGGTCCGGCTCAGTCGAGCAGTCGCGCGCGCAGCCGGTCCCGGGTCTCCGGGGCCACCCCCAGTCCCTGTTCCAGGTAGGTGTCGACGCCGCCCCACGTCTCGTCGATGGTCTCGATGGCCGCCGTCAGATACTCGGCGCGCGCGTCGAAGAGAGGGCTGAGAAGCTCCATGACCTCGGGGGAGTAGGCGGAGGCGGAGGTGCTGCTGCGGTGCACCTTGTAGCGGCGGTGCTTGGCGTTCGACTCCAGGTAGTCGGCGAGGATGGCCTCGCGGTCCACGCCGAGGGCGAGCAGCGTGACGGCGATGGACAGGCCGGCGCGGTCCTTGCCCGCCGCGCAGTGCATCAGGGCCGGGACGCTGTCCTCGGCGAGCGCGTGCAGTACCTGGGAGTGTTCGGTCGTGCGCTCCTTGATGATCGTGCGGTACGAGGTGATCATCCGGTTCGCCGCCTTGCCGTCCGCGAGGATCGAGCGCAGCTGGTCCAGGTCGCCGTCCCGGACCATCTTCCAGAACTCGGCGCCGTCCGCGGGGTCCGTCAGCGGCAGGTTCACATTGCGCACGCCCGGCAGCTCGACGTCGGGGCCCTCGAGCTTCTGGTCCGCCGCGTTGCGGAAGTCGAAGATCGTGTGCAGTCCGAGGGAGCCGAGGAACTCGGCGTCCTCGTCGGTGGCGTGCGCGAGGTGACCGCTGCGGAACAACACCCCGTACCGCACCCGTCGGCCGTCCTCCGTCGGCAGGCCGCCGACGTCACGGAAGTTGCGCACTCCGGCCAGTTCGGGCTCGGTCGACGGCACCTGCTGCGTCACGGGGGCTCCCTCCCATCGGCCCCGTCGGCGCGGCTCGTCGACGGGCACGCAGTCGACGATACGACATGGATTCCTGGGGCAATGAGTTGTCCACAGGAGGTCACAGCCCGTTGGACGAGTTGTCCACAGGCGTTGCCCCGGACGCCCGCGGCCCTTGATGATGTTGGTGCTTGAGTGGAGCTGTCGGAATCTGTGGGGGCCTGATGTTGGAGATCGCCGAGAACGGGCGTACGTGGCTGCTGTCGGGGCCCACGAGCAGCTATGCCGTCCACCTCACCGACGACGACGAGCTGCTGCATCTGCACTGGGGCCCGCGGATCGCGCTCGCCGACGCCGAGGCCCTCGCCGTGCGCCCACTGCCGGACTACTGGCCCTTCGAGTCGCCGCTCGACGGGCGCGAGGAGTATCCCGTCGAGGGCGGCCCTCGCTTCGTGCGGCCCGCCCTGTCCGTGCGCACCGACGAGCGGCGCGGCACCGAGTGGCGTTTCGAGGCCCACGAGACCGCGGACCAGGAGCTGCGGCTGCGCTTCCGCGACGCCGGGCTGGCGATCACCCTGCACTACCGGATGCGTGACGACGTCGTGGAGCGTTGGGTGACCCTGCACAACGACGGGCCCGAGGCCGAGCTGCTGCGTGCCGACTCCGCGACCTGGACCCTGCCGGACCGCGACGCATGGCGGCTGTCCCAGCTGCACGGTCGCTGGGCCGCGGAGTCCCGGCTCGTGCGCTCCCCCCTCACCTACGGTGAGAAGGTCATCGGCAGCCGCCGCGGACACACCGGCCACCAGCATCTGCCGTGGGTGGCGCTGGACACCGACGCGACCGAGGAGCGCGGCGAGGTCTACGGCTGCGCCCTCGCCTGGTCGGGCTCGTGGCGGATCGCCGTCGCACAACTGCCGGACGCGCGCGTGCAGATCACCGGCGGAGCCGGCTACGACGACTCCGGCCTGCTGCGGCTGGCGGCGGGGGAGTCCTTCACCACCCCTGTCTTCGCCGGCCTCTGGAGCGACGGCGGCTTCGGCGGTGCCAGCCGCGCCTGGCACGCCTACCAGCGGGCGTACGTCATTCCGGACGCCGAGCGGAACCGGCCGGTGCTGTTCAACTCCTGGGAGGCCACCGAGTTCGACATCAGCGAGGAGCAGCAGCGGGCGCTCGCCCGGCGGGCCGCGGCGATCGGCGTCGAGCTGTTCGTCGTCGACGACGGCTGGTTCGGGACGCGCACCAGCGACCGCGCCGGGCTCGGCGACTGGACACCCAACCCCGATCGCTTCCCGGCCGGACTCAAGCCGCTCGCCGACGACGTGCACGCGCTGGGGATGCAGTTCGGGATCTGGGTCGAGCCCGAGATGGTCAATCCCGACAGCGAGCTGTACCGCGCCCACCCGGACTGGGTGCAGTTCCAACCGGGGCGAAAGCGGACAGAACTTCGCAATCAGCTCGTACTGAACCTCGCGCGGGAGGATGTGCAGGACTACCTCTGGGAGCAGCTGCACGGGCTCCTGTCCAGCGCCCCGATCGACTACGTGAAGTGGGACTTCAACCGTTGCTTCACCGATGCCGGCTGGCCCGGTGAGTCATATCCGCAGCGGCTGTGGGTCGACCATGTGCGCGCCGTGTACGCCCTGTTGGACCGGCTGCGGGCGGCCCACCCCGGTGTCGCCTTCGAGTCCTGCTCGGGTGGCGGCGGTCGCATCGACCTCGGTGTGATGAGCCGTACAGACCAGGTGTGGACCTCCGACAACACCGATCCGCTCGACCGGCTCGCCATCCAGGACGGCTTCAGTCAGATCCACCCCGCGCGCGTGATGGCCGCCTGGGTCACCGACAGCCCCAACACCCAGCTCAACGGCCGGATCAGCTCGCTGCGCTTCCGCTTCGTCAGCGCCATGGCCGGGGTGCTCGGCGTCGGGGGTGACCTCACCCGGTGGACTGACGAGGAGCTCGCGGAGGCCCGGGGCTGGGTGGCGCTCTACAAGGAGATCCGGCCACTCGTGCAGCGCGGGGACCTCCACCGGCTGCGGCCGCCACGGGGCGGGCTGAGCGCCGTCCAGTACGTACGCGGCGACGAGGCCGTCGTACTCGCATGGCTTCAGGCGCAGAGCCACGGGGAGCCCGTCCCGGCGCTGCGGCTGCAAGGTCTCGACCCCACCGCGTCGTACGAATGCCGCGAAACGGGCGAAGTGCACCGGGGTGCCGTACTGCTGCACCACGGACTGCGCACCGGACTGCGGGGTGACCTCGATGCGACGGTTCTCCGACTGTGCCGCATCTGACTCTTCTGTCCGAATTAGCCTCTTCATTCCAACTCGCTCGGGAATAAAGGAACCTGGAGCGACGTCACGTGAGCAGCGTCATATCCGTGACCGTGAGTCGCCCGTCATGTTCACGTAATCCAAGCGCTTTTCAAGGGCATTTGCGGAATGTGACGGTTCCGGAATTCACGGAGGGTGACCGTGAATTCGGTGAACTGATCAAGAAGTGGGTGTTCGCGCGGAACCTCTTGCTTGTCCCATTGCGTCTTGGTCGCTTACGTTCCACACCGATCCGGGTGGACGCCTAATCCTGCCGCCGCCCGGTGCCCGCGCAAACTCACCCGTGTACGGCAGGAGCGGGGGACCCACAGGTACAAATGCCTGTTCCGGTCTCCGGAACGGCTAGGGGTACAGCCGCGTTTCGGCGCGGCCGGGCATCTCCAGCCCGCACCCGACAGCTCACCTCGCAGGCGCCGGAGAGGAATTCGCCATGCCCGCGAAGGGTAAGCACCGCCGTCCGAAGACCCAGCGTTTCACCCGTTCCATCGCCATTGCCGGAACCGGTGGCGCCGCACTCGCCCTCCCGCTGATGGGGGCCGCCGGCGCCCATGCCGCCACTGCGCAGTCCGCTCCGGAAGGCGCCGTTCAGTCGGTCGCCGCAGAGAAGGCCGCCGCCCAGAAGAAGGCCGCCGAAAAGAAGTCCGCCGCGAAGAACGCCGGTGTGAAGACCTATTCGGTGAAGGTCGGCGACTACCTCGCGAAGATCGCCGAGGAGCAGAGCGTCACCGGTGGCTGGCAGAAGCTCTACCAGGACAACCGTGAGACCGTCGGCGACAACCCGTCGCTGATCCACCCCGGCCTGAAGCTCACGATCGGCAAGAAGGCCGCGGCGAGCACGGACAAGCCGTCGTCCGCTTCGCCCTCTTCCTCCTCTTCGTCGGAGTCATCCGAGTCGTCCGAGGCGTCGAAGTCGACGAACTCGACTGAGTCCTCGGCGAAGTCGTCCGACCAGTCGTCGTCCGCCGAGTCCTCCTCGTCGAACACGTCGACGGCCACCCAGTCCGCCGCCGGCACCTCCACCGGCTTCTCCGCCCCCGTGGACAGCGCCGCCGTCAGCACCGCCTACAAGGTGGCGGGCAGTATGTGGTCCAGCGGCTACCACACCGGCGTCGACTTCGTCACGCCGACGGGCACCCCGCTCAAGGCCGTCGGCGCAGGCACGGTCGTCTCCGCGGGCTGGGCCGGTGCGTACGGCAACCAGGTCGTCATCAAGCTGGCCGACGGCTACTACGCCCAGTACGCCCACCTGTCCTCGCTGTCCGTCTCCAGCGGCCAGACCGTGACCGCGGGCCAGCAGATCGGCTTCTCGGGTTCGACCGGCAACTCGACCGGCCCGCACCTGCACTTCGAGATCCGCACCACTCCGAACTACGGCTCGGACGTGGACCCGGTCGCGTACCTCCGCTCGCACGGAGTCTCCGTCGGCTGACGCACGCGCCTCGCACACCGCCGAAGGCCGGACCCCGATCCCCGGGTCCGGCCTTCGGCATGTGCGGACGCAGCGGTTATTCCGGAGTTGACCAACCTTTTGGCAGTGGCTTATCTCACCGCCCGTCAACCCCTTCCTACGGTCGCGTAGGTCACATTCGACACGGAATCATGACCCGACGTGGCAGACGATTCGAAGAATGACAGCAGATCAGTGATCGGGTCGTACGTGGCGGTGGGGGACAGCTTCACCGAGGGCGTAGGCGACCCCGGCCCCGACGGGGCGTTCGTCGGCTGGGCCGACCGCTTCGCCGTACTGCTCGCGGACCGCCGAGCCGAGGGCGACTTCCAGTACACGAACCTCGCCGTACGCGGAAAACTGCTCGACCAGATCGTGGCGGACCAGCTTCCGCGGGCCGTCGAACTCGCGCCGGACCTGGTCTCGTTCTGCGCCGGCGGAAACGACATCCTCCGGCCCGGTACCGACCCGGACGACGTCGCCGAGCGCTTCGAGCGGGCGATCGCCGCGCTGACGGCCGTCGCGGGCACGGTGATGGTGACGACCGGCTTCGACACTCGGGGCGTACCCCTGCTGAAGCACCTGCGCGGCAAGATCGCCACCTACAACGGGCATGTGCGGGCCATCGCCGACCGGTACGGCTGTCCGGTGCTCGACCTGTGGTCCCTCAAGTCCATTCAGGACCGCAGGGCCTGGGACGACGACCGGCTGCATCTCTCGCCCGAGGGGCACACGCGCGTGGCGCTGCGGGCCGGTCAGGTCCTCGGCCTCGCCGTCCCCGCCGATCCGGAGCAGCC
>NZ_JBQQCE010000021.1:0-39720 GCF_052245645.1 Streptomyces sp. KR55
CCGAGAGCCAGCGGCAGGGCGCCGGCGGCAGCGGCGTCGGAGCCACCGTTGACGGCGACCACGACCACGTGCCGGGACGCGGCACGATCAGCGACGGCGGCGTCGGCATAGAAGACGTCGTCGCGCGCATCGTGCTGCGCCCAGTAGGACGCCTCACCGAAGGACAGCTCGTGGGCGGCCCACGGGTGCGGCTCACCGGTGGTGATCACCAGCACGTCACCAGGGGCACGACCCGACTCCAGGAGCAGGTCCACGGCTTCCTCTGCAGCGTCGAGCGCGCCCTCGGCCGAAGCCGGGATCAGCTGGATCTGCGGGGTCGCCGAGGACCGAGCGGGGGCAGCGTGGGTTGCAGGGCCTGCAGGCCCGGGCTTGGGCGCACCCCCATGGGGCGTACGTTGCGCCTGCTGCGCGGGCCGGAGAGGGCCGGGACGACCAGGACGCGGCGGAGCCGCGGGGCGGGGGCCGGGTACGGGACGGGGGGTCGGCGCGGTGCGGCCGTTGGCCGGCGTGGCGCGGGGACCCTGGGCACTCTCGTGAATCTGAGGCTCCTCGGGGATGAGAGGCATGAGTTGATGTCTATCAAACGTTGGTACGGCTCGCGCCGGTGGGTGGCACATACGTGCGACCGGGACCGTCAGAAATCGAAGCCGAGCTGACCCTCGATCTCCGGAACGCTCCCGTCCGCCCAGCTACGGGCCTTCTTGAGGTGCCGCCACTGGGGCAGCGCATCAAGATACGCCCACGACAACCGGTGGTACGGGGTGGGGCCCCGCTCCGCCAGTGCGGCCTTGTGCACAGGTGACGGATACCCGGCGTTGTCCGCAAAACCGAAGTCTGCATGGTCGATACCCAGTTCGGCCATCATTTTGTCGCGCTGAACCTTGGCGATCACCGAAGCCGCAGCGACGACCACGCACGACTGATCACCCTTGATCACCGTACGGACCTTCCACGGGGCTCCGAGATAGTCGTGCTTCCCGTCAAGGATCACCGCGTCGGGCCGAACCGGCAGCCCCTCCAGGGCACGCACCGCCGCGAGCCGCAGCGCCGCCGTCATGCCCACGTCGTCGATCTCCTCCGGAGAGGCGTGCCCCAGGGCGTACGAGGTCACCCAGTTCCGCAGTTCCTCGGCGAGTTCGGTCCGTCGTTTGACCGTGAGCAGTTTGGAATCGGTGAGACCCACGGGAGGGCGGCGCAGTCCGGTGACCGCCGCGCAGACCGTGACAGGACCGGCCCAAGCGCCGCGCCCCACCTCGTCGACACCGGCAATGATCTTTGCTCCGGTCGTGGCGCGAAGAGAGCGCTCGACGGTGTGAGTAGGCGGTTCGTACGGCATGGCGCCCTTAGATTACGCCGCCCGCAACTGCCTACGACACCCCGGTCACCCGGAGCCGGGCTGACAGCCGGACAACCCGGTGTCAGACACCCCTCTGCCGGAGCAGCGGAACCATCAACTGCTCGACCATCTCCTCGATGTCCCGGTCGCTCCATTCGCTCGCGCATACCTTTGACCGATACATCATCATCGCCGGGATGGCGTCGTAGACGTATCCGTTCGCAGCGTCGGATCGGACCTCACCGCGCTCGATTCCACGGTTGATCACCTCGCGGAGCAGACTGATCATTGGCTCCACGACACCCTCGACGATCACGTCATGGAAGCGTTCGGCCTGCAGGGTGTCGCATTCGTGAATCACAGAGCGCAAGGCCGAGCCGGGCCGCGAATACATGGCGTCGCGCGCCTGGCGGCAGAGGGCCACCAGATCCTGGCGCACACTTCCCAGGTCGGGGGCAGCATCAATGCGCGGCAGTCCGGCCTGAAGTGCGTCCGCGACGAGGTCCTCCTTGGACGGCCAGCGGCGGTAGACCGCAGCCTTGCCGGTATGGGCTCCGGCGGCCACGCCCTCCATCGTGAGGCCGTTCCAGCCGACCGTACTGAGCTGCTCCAGCGCGGCCTCGAGGATCGCGCGTTCAAGTACGGCACCGCGCCGACGGGGAGTGGCCGCCTGAGCAGAGGCGGCCGTCCAGCGCGAAGTAACCATCCGAGTGTCTCCAACGAACAGGGAAGCGGGGATTCGAAGCGGGATTTGGGGATACGGGGACGTGCCACGCAGCAGCGGCGGGGACGGTGCGACGCGATGGCAACTTAAGTGAACGCTTGCGTTCACTACTGGGGAGTCACTACCGTTGGCGGCGACAGTGAACGCTTGCGTTCACTAAGCTATTTGTGGGGGACCCATAGTGACGACCTCTCCATTGATCCAAGACCGGAAACCGGGTACTGCCCGCCGACAGGGCCATCCCGGCATCGCGCTCACCGTCATCGCGGCCTGCCAGCTCATGGTGGTCCTCGACGCGACGATTGTGAATATCGCGCTTCCGCACATTCAAACCGCACTCGAGTTCAGCACCACCGACCTCACCTGGGTGGTCAGCGCGTACACGCTGACCTTCGGCGGTCTGCTGCTGCTCGGCGCCCGGGCGGGTGACATCCTCGGCCGGCGCCGGGTCTTCATGGCCGGCATCCTGCTGTTCACCTTCGCCTCGCTGCTGGGCGGAATCGCCCAGGAACCCTGGCAGTTGCTGGCCGCGCGTGCCCTGCAGGGCGTGGGTGGCGCGATCGCGTCGCCGACGTCGCTGGCCCTGATCACCACCACATTCGCCGAGGGACCGGAGCGGAATCGCGCCTTCGGTGTCTTCGCCGCCGTGTCCGCGGGCGGTGGCGCCATCGGTCTGCTCGCCGGCGGGATGCTCACGGAGTGGCTCGACTGGCGCTGGGTGCTCTTCGTCAACGTGCCGATCGGTGTACTGATCGCCGTACTCACCCCGCTCTACATAAGCGAGTCCGAACGACACCCCGGTCGCTTCGACATCGCGGGCGCACTGACCTCGACCATAGGCATGGCGTCCTTGGTGTACGGCTTCATCCGCGCGGCGGAGGAGGGCTGGCGGGACAACGTGACCCTCGCGTCCTTCGGTGCGGCGTTGGTCTTGCTGGTCGCCTTCGTGTTCATCGAGATGCGGGCGAACGAGCCGATCACCCCGCTGAAGATGTTCGCCGACCGCAACCGCTCCGGGACATACGTGATCATGCTGAGCCTGGCAGCGGCCATGTTCGGCATGTTCTTCTACATCGTTCTGTTCGTGCAGAACGTGCTGGGGTTCAGCCCGATCGAGGCAGGCCTGGCCTTTCTTCCCATCACAGTCGCGATCGTGGTCGGAGCGGGTCTCTCGCAGCGCTTCCTCCCCGTGCTCGGCCCCAAGCCGTTCATGCTCGTCGGCTCGGCCGCCGTAGTGGTAGGGCTCGCCTGGCAGACGTTCATCAGCCCCGACAGCTCGTATGCAGGCGGAGTCCTGGGCCCGATGCTGGTGTTCGGCTTCGGCATGGGCCTGAACTTCGTCACGGCGACGGTGACCGCGGTCTCCGGTGTCGCCCAGCACGAGGCGGGCGCTGCGTCCGGCTTGCTCAATGCCACGCAGCAGGTGGGCGGTTCGCTGGGCCTGTCCATCCTCACCACTGTGTTCGGCACGGCCAGCAAGGACGAGGCGGAGAAGCAGATTCCGCACTTCCTCGCCGACGGCTCGGCCGCGCAGAAGGCAGAGTTCGCGCAGACGCATCAGCTGCCCGCGCCCTGGGGGCATGAGGTCCTTGCGCAGGGTATTTCGACGGCGTTCATCCCGGCCGTTGCCATGGCCGTCCTCGCCACCGTCACCGCGTGGTGGGTGATCCGGGTACGCAAGAGCGACCTGGATGCGCTCGCCGGTACTGCCGGCCCTATGGGCGGCTGACGGGAGAGGAGTGCGGGCCGGTCTGGGCGGCTGGTCGACGGGCGCCACGGGGGTGCGTCCGCGGCCGACTGGCCGGCCCGCGACGAGCCGGCCAGCGACAGGCTGCGCACGGCCGACACCTGTCCGGCGGACCGACGGCGAGAGCGGCGGTCCGGACCTCCGTACACCGCCCCACCAACCGGGAGCCGCAGCGGCAGCGTCCGACGGAAACAGCAAATGGACGCTCCGCGCGGCGGTCGCAACACCGAGCAGGAGAAACAGCACCGGCAACACCTCCATGACCACCCCCTACAGCGCTCGTGTGTACCGATGTGCAGTCTGCGCACAGCAGATGCCACTACAACGAGCCCGCGGTCACAGAGAGTTCCCGGTATGCACAGAGAGTTTCGAAGGGCAGAGCCAACTCGGCGGAGAGCCGCGTCGGCGACCCGGGGACACAGCCCGCGCTATGTCGACGCCGACATCCAGTCCGGCAGAGCCTCTGTCCGCCCCACCCATTCCGTCGGCGGCGTCCCCGCCTTCCCCGAGGCGATCACGCCGCCGACAATGGCGCAGGTGGTGTCCACGTCCCCGCCGACCTGCGCCGTCGTCCAGAAAGCCGCCTCGTAGTCGCCGAGGGAGCGTGCCGCCGACCACAGGGCGAAGGGCACCGTGTCATGAGCCGTCGTACGCCGTCCGCAGCCCAGTACGGCCGCGACCGTGGCAGCGTCGCCGTAGTCGAGCATGTCCCGAGCGCGACGCAGACCTGCGCCGACCGCGCTCTTCGGCACGAGCGCGACGACGTCGTCCAGGAGCGACTCGGCACTGGGCGGCCCGCCGGGAGCGGCGACCAGGGCGGCGGCCGCTGCGACCGCCATGGCGCCGACCACGGCCTCACGGTGCTGGTGTGTGGTGTATGCGGAGATCTCGGCCTGGTGCGTGGCCTGCTCCGGGTCGTCCGCGTACCAGGCGCCCAGTGGGGCGATCCGCATCGCGGCGCCGTTGCCCCAGGAGCCCTGCCCGTTGAACAGCGCGGCGGCAAGCTCCCGCCAGTCACCACCTTCCCGGACGAGCCTGAGAAGCCGGTTGACCGCGGGTCCGTACCCCCGGTCGAAGTCGTGGTGCTCCGCGAAGGAGCGGGCCAGTGCGTCCTGGTCGATGCGCTGGTGGGTGGCGAGTACGGCGACCACGGAGCAGGCCATCTCCGTGTCGTCCGTCCACGGCCAGGGTCCGGGTGGCAGCTCTCGGCGCTTGAGCAGCGGGTAGTTCACCGGCACGAAGAACTGGGAGCCCAGCGCGTCCCCCACCGAAAGTCCGCGCAGGCTGCCCAGGGCGCGGTCCAGGCGCCCGTCGGAAGAGGAGTCAGTCATCGCCCTGCCACTCTATCCGTTGATCCCGTACGGTTCCGGATCTCGCCAGCGTTCGAACGGCCGGTCGAGCACGTACTTGCCGTCGTCCCCCAGAACGAGCATCCGCATCTCCCCGTTCCCGGGATTCGACAGCGACTCGAACTCCGCGACCGTCCAGTGGAACCAGCGCATGCAGAACAGCCGCATGGCCAGGCCGTGCGTCACGAGCAGCACGTTCGGTGGGTGGTCGGGGGCCTCGAAACTGCGGTACAGGCTCTCCAGGAAACCACCGACCCGGTCGTACACGTCTGCGCCGCTCTCACCCTGTGCGAAGCGGTAGAAGAAGTGCCCGTACGCATCGCGGTAGGCCTTCTGCTGCCGTACGTCGTCGCAGTCCTGCCAGTTTCCCCAGTCCTGCTCGCGCAGCCGGGGCTCCTCCCGCACGCGTATGAGGTCCGGATCGAGGTGAAAGGCACGGAGTGTCTCGTGCGTCCGGCGGTACGGGGAGACGTACACGCTGACGCGTTCGCGCCCGAACAGCTCGCGAAGCCGCTTACCCGTCTCCTCGGCCTGCCGCCAGCCCCGCTCGGTCAGGGCCAGTGCGTGGTCGGGCTCACGCTCGTACACGGAGTCATCAACATTGCCCGTTGACTCGCCGTGCCGGACAAGGACGATGCGCCGTGGTCGTGCCATGCCAAAACACTAGATCGGGTGACGGCATGTCGAGCACTCGGACGAGCACCATACGGCGTAGGTCACACAGTTCCCGCACCATGCGCCACACAGGGCGCACGATTGGCGCGTCCAGAAATCAGACCGTCCAGGCCGGTTCCAGCTCCACGATGTCGCCCGTGAGCGCGGCGACGTCCGCTTCCGTCTGGGCCCGCAGAGCGAGGCGTTCCACGCGCTCGGTGCGGTACTTGCCGTGCTCGGCGGCCGACCGCCACATCGACAGAACCATGAACTCGTGCCCAGGCGCCTCGGCGAACAGCCCACGGATCATCCCGGGCGAGCCGGCCATCGCGGGGTTCCAGACCTTCTCCTGCATCAGCGTGAAGTTCTCGACGCGCTCCTTGCGGACACGGCAGAGGGCCACCCGGATCAGGTCGGCGTCCGTGAAGCGCGGTTCGAAGCCGGTCTTCACATCGAAGCGGTAGTCGAACAACCTGACCTGGGCGTCCTTGAACGTTCCCGACTGAGCCGCCGCAAGCCGGTCGTGGGAGCGGGCCATGAACGAGTCGTAGAAGGCACGGCTTTCCCAGAACGCGAAGATGTGGGCCACCGCAGGCCGCCCCCGGCTCCAGCCCCCGCCCTGTCCCCGAAATCCCGGCTCCCCCAGAAGCCCCGCCCACTTTCGCTGCCCCCGCTCGAACCCGCGGCGGTCCACCACGGTGCAGCGAATCCACTTGACCAGCACCGCGCCATCGTAAGGCCACGGAGCGTGGCGCCGGTCACCCTCGTGCGGACAGGAACCGCGCACGCTTCTCCACGCGCGTGGCAGGATGGACAACCGGCTTTGGCCGCCCCGCAGTTCGGGCTGCGGGCACTCGGGGAAGGGGGATGACTGATGAACGGCATCAGCAAGGGAATCCACAAGGTCGAGATCGCGCTGAAGTGGGACCCGAGTCCAGTGGGGCAGCCACCCACCGACATGGACATAGTCGCCGCCACCTACCTGGCGAGCGACCCGTCCGGCGATCCCGCCTATGTGGTGCACTTCGACAGCCGCTCCCCGGACGGCACCATCTACCTCAACCGGGACAGCAAGGACGGCAAGGGCTTCGGCTGGGACGAGGTCCTGACCGTGGAGCTCGACCGGCTCGATGCCCGCTACGCGCGCGTGGTGGTCGGCGTCATCATCCAGCAGCGCCCGGCACGCCGGACCTTCGTCAGCGTGATCAACCCGGCCCTGCGGATCCGTGAGGGCTACACCGACCTGGCCGTGGACGACTTCGGAGGGGTCCTTGGTTCCACGGCGGCTAAGGTCGCCGAGTTCGTGCGCGACGACACGCGCGTGTGGGATTTCCACGCCGGAGTCCATGGCTTCGAGGACGATCCGGCCACCTTCACGAGGACGATGGGCGCGCCCCTCAAGCCTTGACGTCTCTTCAGCCGACCGCACGAAGACGAGGGGCGCCCGCCAGGTCCGGCGGAGGCCCCTCACCCTTGACCACCCGGGCGTCCTTCATGGCTGGTGCCAGGCGTACGGGTATGCAGCGCCTGGTCTCCTCGACGCAGTGAAGGGGACCAACCAGTGGTTGGTCCCCTTCACCAGACTTCACCAGGCGCTGATCAACGACGCACAGGCGTTGCATCGAGTGCTGCAGCCCACGCGATTCCGCTCAGACTCAGCTGCAGCCGCTGGTCGAGCCGCAGCCCTCGCAGATGTAGCAGGAGCCGGCCCGCTGCATCTTCGTACCGCAGGAGAAGCACAGCGGGGCGTCGGCCTGAATGCCCAGCTGCATCTCCACCAGCTCGGCGCTGGTGTGGGCCTCCTTCGGAGCCGGCTTGGCCGCCTCGATGTCGGCCTTCGGCGTGGCGACGGCTTTGAGCTCCTGGGCGCGCGGCGCCGACTGGGCCAGACCCTCGACGTCGACGTCCTCCTCCAGCGGCTCGTACGAACCGGTCTCCAGGTGACGCTGGCGCTCCTCGGCGGAGTGGATGCCGAGCGCGGAACGCGTCTCGAAGGGCAGGAAGTCGAGCGCCAGGCGGCGGAAGATGTAGTCGACGATCGACTGGGCCATCCGCACGTCCGGGTCGTCCGTCATACCGGCCGGCTCGAAGCGCATGTTCGTGAACTTCGAGACGTATGTCTCCAGCGGCACGCCGTACTGCAGGCCCACCGAGACGGCGATGGAGAAGGCATCCATCATGCCCGCGAGGGTCGATCCCTGCTTGGACATCTTCAGGAAGACCTCGCCGAGACCGTCGTCCGGGTAGGAGTTGGCGGTCATGTAGCCCTCGGCGCCGCCGACCGTGAAGGACGTGGTGATACCAGGGCGGCCCTTGGGGAGGCGCTTGCGGACCGGGCGGTACTCGACGACCTTCTCGACCGTCTCACGGATCGTGGCCTCGGCCTTCTCCGTGATCTCGGCCTTCTCCTTCTCCTTGGTCTTGGCGGAGAGCGGCTGGCCGACCTTGCAGTTGTCGCGGTAGATCGCCAGGGCCTTGATGCCCATCTTCCAGGCCTCGAAGTAGATCTCCTCGACCTCCTCGACGGTCGCCGACTCCGGCATGTTGACCGTCTTGGACAGGGCTCCGGAGATCCACGGCTGGATCGCGGCCATCATGCGGACGTGGCCCATCGGGGAGATAGCCCGCTCGCCCATGGCGCAGTCGAACACCTCGTAGTGCTCGTGCTTGAGGCCGGGGGCGTCGATCACGTTGCCGTGCTCGGCGATGTGGGCGACGATCGCCTCGATCTGCTCCTCCTGGTAGCCCAGGCGGCGCAGGGCCTGCGGGACGGTGCCGTTGACGATCTGCATCGAGCCGCCGCCTACCAGCTTCTTGAACTTGACCAGGGCGAGGTCAGGCTCGAGGCCGGTGGTGTCGCAGGACATCGCCAGGCCGATGGTGCCTGTCGGAGCAATCACGGACGCCTGGGAGTTTCGGAAACCGTTCTTCTCACCGAGGCGCAGCACGTCCTGCCAGGCCTCCGTGGCGGCGGCCCAGACCGGCGTGTCCAGGTCGTCCATGCGGACAGCCGAGGCGTTCGCGTCGGCGTGCTGCTTCATGACGCGGTTGTGGGCGGACGCGTTGCGGGCGTAGCCGTCGTACGGGCCGACGACCGCGGCGAGCTCGGCGGAACGGCGGTAGGCCGTACCGGTCATGAGGGACGTGACGGCACCGGCCAGGGCGCGGCCGCCGTCGGAGTCGTAGGCGTGGCCGGTCGCCATCAGCATGGCGCCGAGGTTGGCGTAGCCGATGCCGAGCTGGCGGAACGCGCGCGTGTTCTCGCCGATCTTCTGGGTCGGGAAGTCCGCGAAGCAGATGGAGATGTCCATCGCCGTGATGACGAGCTCGACAACCTTGGCGAAGCTCTCGACCTCGAAGGACTGGTTGCCCTTGCCGTCGTCCTTGAGGAACTTCATCAGGTTCAGCGAGGCGAGGTTGCAGGACGTGTTGTCCAGGTGCATGTACTCGCTACAGGGGTTCGAGCCGTTGATACGGCCGGACTCCGGGCAGGTGTGCCAGTGGTTGATGGTGTCGTCGTACTGGATGCCCGGGTCGGCACAGGCCCAGGCGGCTTCGGCCATCTTGCGGAACAGGGACTTGGCGTCGACCTCCTCGATGACCTCGCCGGTCATCCGCGCGCGGAGGCCGAACTTGCCGCCCTGCTCGACCGCCTTCATGAACTCGTCGTTCACTCGGACCGAGTTGTTGGCGTTCTGGTACTGGACGGACGTGATGTCGTCGCCACCGAGGTCCATGTCGAAGCCCGCGTCGCGCAGGGCGCGGATCTTCTCCTCTTCCTTGACCTTGGTCTCGATGAAGTCCTCGATGTCGGGGTGGTCGACGTCGAGGATGACCATCTTGGCGGCCCGGCGGGTGGCGCCACCGGACTTGATCGTTCCTGCAGAGGCGTCGGCACCGCGCATGAAGGAGACCGGGCCGGAGGCGTTGCCGCCAGAGGAGAGCAGCTCCTTGGAGGAGCGGATGCGGGAGAGGTTCAGGCCGGCACCGGAGCCGCCCTTGAAGATCATGCCCTCTTCCTTGTACCAGTCGAGGATCGACTCCATGGAGTCGTCGACGGACAGGATGAAGCAGGCCGAGACCTGCTGCGGCTGGGGCGTGCCGACGTTGAACCACACGGGGCTGTTGAAGCTGAAGATCTGGTGCAGGAGGGCGTACGCCAGCTCGTGCTCGAAGATCTCGGCGTCGGCGGGCGAGGCGAAGTACTTGTAGTCCTCGCCGGCCTTCCGGTACGTCTTCACGATGCGGTCGATCAGCTGCTTGAGGCTGGTCTCGCGCTGCGGGGTGCCGACGGCACCGCGGAAGTACTTGCTGGTGACGATGTTGACCGCGTTCACCGACCAGAAGTCGGGGAACTCGACGCCACGCTGCTCGAAGTTGACCGAGCCGTCGCGCCAGTTGGTCATGACGACATCACGGCGCTCCCAGGCCACCTCGTCGTACGGGTGTACGCCGGGGGTGGTGTGGATGCGCTCGATACGCAGCCCCTTGGTCGCCTTGGCGCCCTTGGCGCGGGAACTCCGTGCCGGACCGCTCGCCGTCTCTGTCATGCCGCCTCCCTGTACGGGCTAAAACGCCCTGAAGTGCCACGATGTTCCCGTGGCACGGTGTTCTGTCTTGTGTTGCGGGTTCTCGCGCTGCCGCCCGCAACAGGCCTTCATCGCCGCCGACCGGCCGGCTCCGGAGCCATGTCCGGACCGGCCCCGTCGATCAGTCGGCGGCTGCGGGCTCGGGGGCCTGAGCAGTCCCCCCGGACCCGCGGTCGTCTTCCTGGCTCCCCGGGCCGCCGTCTTCGTCGTCCGCGGCGGGGTGCTCCGGCTTTTCCCTGAGTTCCGCGATCGCCGCCTCGAAGTCCTCCAACGACTCGAACGCCCGGTAGACGGACGCGAATCGCAGGTAGGCGACGAGGTCGAGCTCCTGCAGTGGGCCGAGTATGGCCAGCCCCACGTCATGGGTGGTCAACTCGGCGCTCCCGGTGGCGCGCACCGCCTCCTCGACCCGCTGGCCGAGCTGGGCGAGTGCGTCCTCGGTGACAGGCCGTCCCTGGCATGCCTTGCGCACGCCATTGATGACCTTGGTACGGCTGAAAGGCTCGGTGACTCCGGACCGCTTGACCACCATGAGCGAGCACGTCTCCACGGTCGTGAAACGACGGGAGCAGTCAGGGCACTGGCGGCGCCGGCGGATCGACGTGCCGTCGTCGGTCGTACGACTGTCGACGACACGGCTGTCGGGGTGCCTGCAGAAGGGGCAGTGCATGAACTCCCAACCCTCCTCACAGCAGACTCAATAGCCTCAATAGGCCCTTGGGCCCCTCGAAGCGACCACAAGCATAGGCGATCGGCAGAGGCTCGAAGACCGGGGGGACCACAACTTCTGGGCCGCTACTGCTATCCAACCACTAGATGTGGGGATTGGCTCTTACATCGACCCCTGTCGCGCGTGTCGCCATCACGCGCCACGCGCGCGTGCGCCACGCCGGACACGGAGCCGCGCAGACGTATCGCGGCAGCCCGTGGGGAGATACGGTGGGCGCCACAGGGAGAAGCCGTGGGACTCCCGCGCAGACGGGGGCCGGTACCCGGTTGACGGGGCGCTGGATGGCAGACTGGACCACACCCCACGAGGGCACCACCCGGCGGTGAAGAGTACAACAATGGGCGCTTTTGTCCGCAGGGCACCGCGTTAGCCATACACCCAGGCATCTGATCGCGTCCGGCGATTCGCGTTTTTTCACTCGAACGTGTGTTTGGCGCAACCTTTCGAAAGCAACTACCGTTGTGCTGCAGGGAGACCATCGAGAGGGGCCGACGTGACCACCACCGCAGACAGTGCCACCATCACTGCCCAGGACCGCTCCCAGGGCCGACTCGAGCCGGTGCATGCGATGAACGAAGCCACGAATCCCGAGGGGCCCAAGCGCTCCCTGCCGGGCCGACCTCCAGGCATCCGGGCGGACAGCTCGGGGCTCACCGACCGGCAGCGCCGGGTGATCGAGGTCATCAGGGACTCCGTGCAGCGGCGCGGCTACCCGCCGTCCATGCGGGAGATCGGCCAGGCGGTCGGCCTGTCCAGCACGTCCTCCGTCGCACACCAACTGATGGCACTGGAGCGCAAGGGCTTCCTGCGCCGCGACCCGCACCGCCCGCGCGCGTACGAGGTCCGCGGCTCCGACCAGGCCGCCTCCGTGCAGCCCACCGACACCGCGGGCAAGCCCGCCGCGTCATACGTTCCGCTGGTCGGCCGCATCGCCGCCGGTGGGCCGATTCTCGCCGAGGAGTCGGTCGAGGATGTCTTTCCCCTTCCTCGGCAGCTCGTCGGCGACGGCGAGCTGTTCGTTCTTAAGGTTGTCGGTGACTCCATGATCGAGGCCGCGATCTGCGACGGCGACTGGGTCACGGTGCGCCGCCAGCCGGTCGCCGAGAACGGTGACATCGTGGCCGCGATGCTCGACGGCGAGGCCACCGTCAAGCGCTTCAAGCGCGAGGACGGCCACGTCTGGCTCCTCCCGCACAACTCCGCGTACGAGCCGATCCCCGGCGACGACGCGACCATTCTGGGCAAGGTGGTCGCGGTGCTGCGGCGGGTGTGACGCCGGCCGAGGGCGGCCATGTCACGACCGCCCTCCCCTGACCGGGCCCCGGGACCCCTGCGCCGGTTCCGGGGTCCTGTGCTGTGCGGGCCCGGTCGCCGGATGGACTTGGCTGGCGGGTCGGAGGGACTTGGATGGCGGGTCGGTCACTCGTCGCGCGAGGAGGCCGACCAACCCGCCATCACTCGTCACGTCACTTCTGCCTGCTTCGCCGCAGCGTCGATCGCGGCCAGCGACTTCCGGACCTGGTTACGGTCCGTCGTGTACCAGAAGTCGGGCAGTGACGCCTTCAGATAGCTCCCGTAGCGGGCCGTGGCCAGACGCTGGTCGAGCACGGCGACCACACCGCGGTCTCCCGACGCTCGTACGAGGCGACCGGCGCCCTGGGCCATGAGCAGCGCCGCGTGCGTGGCCGCCACTGCCATGAAGCCGTTGCCGCCTGCGTCCTCCACCGCCTTCTGTCGGGCACTCATCAGCGGGTCGTCCGGCCGCGGGAACGGAATCTTGTCCATGACGACCAGCTGACAGCTGGGGCCGGGGACGTCCACGCCCTGCCAGAGCGACAGCGTACCGAAGAGACACGTCTTCGGATCGGCCGCGAAGTTCTTGATCAGCTCACCCAGGGTCTCCTCGCCCTGAAGGAGGATCGGGAACTCGGGGATGCGGGAACGCAGCTCCTCGGCGGCCAGCTGAGCAGCCCTCATCGACGAGAACAGACCGAGGGTGCGCCCGCCGGCCGCCTGGACGAGCTCCGTCAGCTCATCGAGCATGTCCGCCCGGTCACCGTCCCGCGCGGGGCGGGACAGGTGCTTGGCGACATACAGGATGCCCTGCTTGGGATAGTCGAAGGGCGAACCGACGTCGACCCCCTTCCATTGCGGGAGGTCTTCGCCCTCGGTGCCCTCGGGGGCGAGTCCCAGGGAGGCGCCGACACCGTTGAAGTCGCCGCCCAGCTTCAGGGTCGCCGAGGTGAGGACGACGGAGCGGTCCGTGAAGAGCTTCTCGCGCAGCAGGCCCGAGACGGACATGGGGGCGACGCGCAGAGAGGCGCCGAAGCGGTCGTGGCGCTCGTACCAGACGACGTCCCACTCCGAGCCGTGCGTGATGCGCTCCGCCACGTCGTGCACCGTCTCCACCGAAGCCAGCGCCTGCTTGCGGACGGCGTCCTCGTCCTGCACGGACTTGTCGCGGGTCGCGCCGATGGCGGAAATGACCGTACGACAGGCGTCGCGCAGTGCCGTCAGCGCGTATCCGAGGTCCTCCGGGATCTCTTCCAGGCGCCCGGGCAGGGCAAGCTCCATCAACCGCTCGAAGCCTTCGGCGGCGGTCTGCAACTGGTCGGCGGCCTTCTCGTTGACGAGCTTCGCGGCGCGCCGCACCGCGCGGTTGACCTGGCCGGGGGTGAGCTCACCCGTGGCGGCGCCGGTGACCCGCGAGACCAGCTCGTGCGCCTCGTCCACGATCAGCACCTCGTGCTGCGGAAGGACCGGGGCGCCCTCGATGGCGTCGATGGCGAGCAGAGCGTGGTTGGTGACGACGACATCGGAGAGCTTGGCGCGCTCGCGGGCCATCTCGGCGAAGCACTCTGCGCCGTACGCGCACTTCGAGGCGCCCAGACACTCCCGCGACGAGACAGACACCTGGGCCCAGGCGCGGTCGGAGACACCAGGTGTGAGGTCGTCACGGTCACCGGTCTCGGTCTCGTCAGACCAGTCGCGCAGCCTCACCAGATCCTGACCCAGCTTGCTGGTGGGCGCTGCCGCCTCGAACTGGTCGAAGAGGCCCTCCTCCTCGTCCTGCGGGACGCCCTCGTGAAGGCGGTGCAGACAGAGGTAGTTCGACCTGCCCTTCAGCATCGCGAACTCCGGGCGGCGGCGCAGCAGCGGGTGCAGCGCCTCCACCGTGCGCGGCAGGTCCCGCTGCACCAGTTGGCGCTGCAGCGCGATGGTTGCGGTCGCCACCACCACCCGCTCCCCGTGCGCGAGCGCGGGCACGAGATAGCCCAGCGACTTGCCGGTACCGGTGCCGGCCTGGATCAGCAGATGCGAACCGTCGTCGATCGCCTCCGCGACGGCTTCGGCCATGGTCACCTGGCCGGGGCGCTCCGTCCCGCCGACGGCTGTGACGGCGGCATGCAGGAGTTCGGGGAGTGAGGGCTTCGTCATAGCTCGTCCACCCTACGGCCCGGGACTGACAAACGGGTGATCGCGGCAGGGGTGACGGGTGGGGTCAATGCGTTGGGTTTCCGGGCTGGGATCGGTTCGGATCGGTTGGGTGCGGCTGGGTTCGGTTGGGTGCGACATCCGGGACCGGCCGGTTGGACCCGAGGTCGCTTTGGGATCGGTGTGTGGGCCTCGGTTGGGAGACACGGGGGCTTTCATCTGGGCTCGAACGAGTTCGGATCGAGTGGGAACCGAATCGCGGCGGGCGGTGTACCAAAAGTGATGACGCCATCGCACAGCGCTACAGCAGATCACGCAGGGACCGGTCTCGAACCATGAGAGCGGCCCGTTTGGCAGGCAGGTCCACCTCGGCGGCGAACCGGAAACCGGCGCTGAGGAAGGCAGCCACGGAGGGAGTGTTGCGAATGTCGGGTTCCGCAACGACACGTGCGCAGGCGGGCCGTTGGACAAGAACGAGGTCGGCGACTGCTCTGAGCAGCATGCGGCCGATGCCCTGCCCACGGTCGGCGACATCACCGATCAGGAGGTGGATACCGGTGTCATGAGGCCGGGCGGGGTAGTAACGGGCGAGCGGGTCGAGGTCGGCCCGGTAGATCTCCCAGTAGCTCATCGGCGTGCCGTCCAGCACACCGAGGCATGGGACGCTGCGTCCGTCGCCGGCCAACTGGGAACGCATATGATCCTCGGTCACGTTCAGGGGCCCGGCCAGCTCCCAGAACTCTGCTACCGCGGGGTCGTTCATCCAGCGGCCGATGAGCGGCAGATCCCGTTCGACCCGTACGGGGACGAGTTGGAAAACACCCGCGGGTGTGTCCATGGGTCCCCAATCGCCCACGTGGTCAAGCAGATCGTCGCGGACAGCAGTGGTGACTGCTGTGTGCCGTGCCATCCCTCCGGCCTCGCGCCCGTCCGCGCCGCTCCTCTCCATGGCGAGGAGCGAGATGAGCTCTGCAGGGAGGCTGAGATCCAAGGTGTCCTCGCCATCCGCGTCCGCAGGCTTGCCGGTGCTCGCGTCGGCGCCGGGGTCCCGGTGGATGACGGGTGCGGCACCAGCGTCGGCGCTCGCGTCGGTCGGAGGCACGAGAGGCTCCTCTCAGGAGGCGGGGGCGTCTTCCTCGTGGATGAAGGGAGTGGCAGTGATCAGAGGTGAGAGGGTTCGGGCAGTGGTCGGGCGCGGGCGCGTCGGTGGTCATGCATGAATGGTCAGGAATGCAGGGGGTTGGCGATGGTGACGTAGACGGACTGGGTGTCCACCGGGCCAACGAGTTCGTCGAGGCCGTGCAGCCGGGTCAGTAGGTTGGCCTTGCAGCGCAGGACGGATGAGTCGAGAAGCCGGGCGGGAAGCGAGGAGCGCAGCCGGTCGGGGCCGGAAGCAGCGCTTTCGAGGAAGCGCCGGAAGGCGGCAAGAAGCAGGGTCTCGTCAGCGAGTCGCTGTGATCCGAACGCACCGATGAGGCCGAGCACGTTGTTGATCGCCAGGTAGTACGCGAAGCGCTCATCGGTGGTCTCGTCCGACACGAAGGTGTCGCTGCGCTCTCCGATGCCCGGCAGCCGGGCCTCCAGCTCGGCACGCCAGGACTCACGGAAGTAGTAGCCCTGGTTGTCGCGGTAACGGCCGCCCGCCGGCCACCCGTCGCCGTCCAGCACGAGCAGCGTGTTCTGCTGGTGGGCTTCGAGGGCGATCCCCGCCTCGCCGTCCATCCACAGCACGGGACGGGCGACCTGTTCGAGGTAACGCAGGAACCACTCGGCCGCTACTGCTCCACGCGGCCGTCCGGTCCGGGCTGCGATCCGCATGACGAGGTCGGCCAGTCGGGACCGCATCGGCGGCATGGCGCACTGCGGATGGCCGGCGCCGTCTGGCTGGGCGTGCGGCCGAGGTGCGACGAGTCCAGCGACGCAGGAGACGTCGTCCGACGGGGTGACTGGGTTGTGCCGGATCATCACGTCGAGCCCCTGCACGGGACTGCCGTCCGGTGCGTCGACGGCGAGCCAGGCCGGGTCGCGGACGATGTCGAAGCACGGATGCGCGGCCCACCACTGCTGGGACAGGCCGCTGCGCAGCAGGCGGTGGACCTCGACACCCCGGTGGAGTTCCTTGCGGAGGTTCTCGCGGCGGGAGTTGGTGATGCGTAGTCCCACGGACAGCTTGAGCATGGCTGGGGCATGGGACTGGTAGACGGTTCGGACAGAGGAGGTGGCGTGCCAAGGGGAACCGTGCGTCCCCAGGTCCCGGAGCAGTCCCGCGTCGAGCAGAGCCGCGATGTCGTGGCGGTGCCGGATCTCGCGCATCTGCCAGGGATGCAGCGGCAGGGCGGCATAGCCGTCGGGCAGTGGCAGGTCGGCTCCGGCAAGGCGGGTCGTGAGCTGGGGAGCGGAAACCGGACGGCCGCGCTCGGTCCAGGCCGAGTCGCCGGCGAGTACGGACGGAGCGGCAGCGATCCAGTGCAGGGGGAAGGAGCCGCGCAACTCGGGTGAGTACAGCCGTGCTTCGGCTTCGGTGAGGCCTTCGCGGCTCTTCGGGGTCGGGTGCAGGGGATGTCCGAGCAGGAGTGCCTGTTCGGCTGCCAGGAAGACGTCGGGCCTGTCGGCGGGGTCCTGTCTGCGATCGCTGATGAAGGTGACGACGCGGCGGACGGAGTCGGCGACGCGTGCGACGAGATCGGTGCCCTCGGTGGGTGTGGGGGCGGAAGCGGGGGTGGGAAGTGCGGAGATGGTTGTGGGGATGGAAGCGGGGGGTGCGGCGGGCCTGCCGGTCCCTGTCCCCGGGGATGTGCGTTTCGGGGGCCGGCCCCCGATCGACTCCCGGGCCAGCAGGGCTGCGACGGTGACCGCGTCGAGAGGCGGGGCCGGTTGGTGTGCGTCAGCGAGATACGGCAGGCCGAAGCGGTGCCAGCCCGTCGGTGACCAGTGGTGCACCGGGACGAGCAGCACGGTTCCGCTGGCAGGCAAGGGGATACGGAGGGTGTCGTGGTCGGGAGCTGCGAGGCCGGTTTCGCGCACCCAGCAGCGCAACAGGTTCTCCACAGACGCCGCCTGGGCCGCGGTGTCAGCGTCGGGGTGGTCCAGAAGGTCGGTGGTGTGATCGTGCTGCTGCTGGGTTTCCTGAGCACCGCCGTGCTGCCCAGGGAGACTTGGGCTCGTCGGCACAGCCGGGGTCTGCGTCCCGCGCCGCGCGGGGGTGCGGAGGCGGCCGTCAGGTGTGGGTGCGGTGGTCACGTCGGTTCCTCGCGAGGTCGTTCTGGTTCGTGTGGGAGGAGCAGGCGGTGCTGGGGCGCGGGCGTGCATGGGTACGCAGGTGCATCGGCGTCGTGCACAGCTGCATCGGCGCTCCCGTTACCGAGCCTGCTCGGCGTGATCGGGGTGGCTGTGGAGCGGGTGGTGTGCGTGGGGCGTCGGGTCGCCCAGGTGATGACGGGTGCTGCCGCAGGACGCCGCCGTGAGGGCGTCGGACAGGCGCTCGAGTACGGCGGATGCCTGCTCGTCGCTGATGGTCAAAGGAGGGAGCAGCCGTACGACGCTCGTCCGACGGCCGCCGAGGCCGACGATGAGGCCCCGGCGGAGGCACTCCCGCTGGACAGCGGCGGCCAGTTCGGGGGCGGCTTGGCGTGGGTCGTGGGTGGGTCCCGGGCTTGTGGAAGCCGCCGCATCGGAGGCCGCCGACGTCACCAGTTCGAGGCCGATCATCAGACCCCGGCCGCGTACCTCGCGGATACAGGGGAACTCCTCGGCAAGTCCGCGGAGTTGGGACAGCATGCGGGAGCCGAGTGTGGCTGCTCGTTCGGCGAGCCGGTGCTCGCGGACGTGGGCGAGGGTTGCCATGCCTGCGGCCATCGCCAGCTGGTTGCCGCGGAACGGGCCGGTGTGAGCGCCGGGTTGGCGGCCCGCGAGGTCGTCGCGGTAGACCACCACGGCCAGCGGCAGGCTGCCGCCGATGGCCTCGGACAGGATCATCACGTCGGGCGTCACCCCGCTGTGCTCGACAGCCCAGAAGGCACCGGTCCTTCCGACCCCGGTCTGGACCTCGTCGACGATCAGCGGGATGGACCGGGCTGTGGTGATCTCCCGCACCGCTCGTATCCAGGCGTCCGGCGCGGGGATCAACCCGCCCTCGTCCTGGACGGGGTCGAGGAGCATTCCGGCGGGGCTGGGCGCCCCCGACGAGGGGTCGTCGAGGAGGGCCCGGATCCATCGGGCGGCATGTTCGGTGCCGTGTGGGCCGCTGACGTCGAACGGAAGGCGGTGGTCCTGCGGAAAGGGCGGGCACGCACCTCGTATGGCTCGGGCGTCGCCGGGGTTCTCGGCGGCCTCGGCGGAGCAGAGGGCGCCGGGAGTCAGTGCTTGCTGGCCGTTGGTGAGAGCGAGGATGTCGGTCCGTCCGGTCGCGGCCCGTACCAGTGCGCATGCGGTTTCCACCGCGTCCGTGGCGGCCGGTCCGCAGACCTGAACGCGCGCGCGTTCGGCGAGGCCGGGCGGCAGGGTGCGCACCAGCTCCGTGACGAAGGCGTCCTCGACGGGGGTCTCGAGATCGGGGACGTTCAGCGGTGCACCCGAGTCGAGGACCTTGCGGACCGCCTCGAGGACGACCGGATGGTTGTGTCCCAGGGGAAGAGTTCCGGCGCCCGAGAGGCAGTCCAGGTAGCGGCGCCCGTCCGCGCCTTCGATGGTCAGCCCGCGCGCCCGCACCGGCACGATCGGCAGGGCACGGGGATAGGTCCGCGCTGCCGACTCGCGCGCCGGCTGGCGGCGCGGGGTTCCCTCGGTCACGGCCATGACTCCCTGTCCTCTCGCGGTAGGGCGACGAGTTGGTCTCGCGTTCTCCTCATCCGGTCCTCGAACGCCCCCTTCGCCTTCCTGAGCCCGCTCCCGCCTCGCCCAGCGGGAACGGCCCCTGGCGCCCGTCGAACAGCGACCGGCCCGACCAGTCCCACGCCCGACAGCACACCGGCCCTGTCCGTCCCACCCCAGAACCGGGACGCACCCTCGGGACCAGGCGGCATCGCCCCGAGGCCGACCTTGCATCCCCCGCGCACCGGACCACCCCGCTCCCCCTCCCCACCGCTACCAACCGCGGCCCGGCCACCGGGTTACGGGTTACTTCAAGATCCTTCATCTGCGCAGGCCACAGCTCAGGCGGCTCGGCCGGCGAAGGAATGGCTGAAGTGCGGGCCCGATCGGACCGGCGCCCGGACGCTGCCGAGTCGCGCACGCTCGTACCGCTCCCGGGCCTGCGCCATCGCCGGTTTGCGCACGCCGGCGCCGACGGCTTCAGCGACGGCCTCGGCATCGTGCAGCGACATGCTGAAGTCGGAGCCGGTCACCGGGGCCGGCACGGGCGCGGCGTCTCCCACGAGGGCGAGGGCCTGTTCGGCGTATCAGATCGCGAGATCTCCGACCTCGGTCTCACCCTCGACCTCGCCGAGGGTGAGGACCTGCGCACCGAACTGTCGTGCAAGTTCCGCCGCGACATCCTCACCGCCGAACTCAAGGCGGGCGGCTTCACCTTCCGCCACTGGTGGACCGACCCGGCCGCCCGCTTCGCCCTCGTCATGGCAGTGCCCAACCCCGGCAGCTCGCCGACCGCCCGAAACTGTCGGGGAGCCCCCCACCGGTCGCGGGAGGACGTCAAATCGGCAGCACTCCAGACGAATTGCCAGATCAGACAGCCCGTAGCGAAACCGTTGCCGTTCCGTCGGAAGTCCCCCACTGCGAGCGCATAGTGTGGGGTGCCATTCCCAGAGAGCCGTGAGATCGGCCTGAGCTCGGCGTGAGTTCGGTCCGGGGTCGCGGCCGCAGTGCCGATTTCTTTCACCACCAGGGGGAGTAACACCATGCGATCCATACGGCCGTCGTTCACCGCTCGCCGGGAGGGGAGCACGCGCCGCGGAACCTCCCCCGCACTGGCCGCCGTTGCCCTGGCCTCAGCGCTCGTGCTCACGGCCACCGCCTGCGAGTCGGGCGACCCCGCGGCGGACGGTGAGGCATCGGCCTCGGCAACCGCGGAAGGCGACGGCGGGATCACGATCCCGGACGACATCAAGGACCAGCTCAGAGAACACGGAATCGACCTCGACAAGTGGCAGAACGGTGCCTGGAAGAACTGGGACAAGGACGACTGGCTGCGCGAGGCCGAGGACTTCATCAACCCGATCATCGAGGACCTGTGGAACCCGGACCGGATGCGCGAGGCCGAGGAGCCGGACCAGGGCGTCGACGAGGGCGACCTCTCCGGTGACCAGGGCGTGACCGACCCGACGCCGGAGCCGGTCGAGGCGGAGGCCGTGCCGGCCAAGTACCACGACAACGCGCCCGAGGCGGGGAAGCTGCTCTTCGACGCGCCCGAAGGCACGATGGTCTGCTCGGCGACGGTCGTCGAGGACCCGGCCAACCCGGGCAAGTCGAACCTGGTGTGGACGGCGGGTCACTGCGTGCACGCCGGCAAGAAGGGCGGCTGGTACCGCAACATCGCGTTCGTGCCGTCGTACAACGATGCGGCCATGTCGGCCGCGGAGCTGCAGAGCGCCACCAAGGAGGAGGTCGCTCCGTACGGTGTCTGGTGGGCCGACTGGGTGCAGACCTCGGACCAGTGGATCGAGCAGGGCGGTGCGACGGGCGGGGACGGAGCCGCGTACGACTTCGCCGTCCTTCATGTGACGCCGGAGGAGGGCAGCGGCGGCAAGTCCCTGGAGGAGACGGTGGGTTCGGCCCTCCCGGTGGACTTCACGGCCCCGGCCGTGCCGGATGTGGACAGCATGACCGCGACGGGCTACCCGGCGGCGGCGCCGTACGACGGCCAGACGCTGTACCAGTGCCAGGACAAGCCGGGACGCCTGTCGATCAACGCGTCGGACCCGACGATGTACCGCATCGGCTGCACGATGACCGGCGGCTCGTCCGGCGGTGGCTGGGTCGCGACCGGATCGGACGGCAAGCCCGCCCTGGTGTCCAACACCTCGATCGGTCCGGTGAGTTCGGGCTGGCTTGCGGGACCGCGGCTGGGCGAGGAGGCCAAGGGCGTGTTCGACGCGGTCAGCGGGAAGTTCGCGGGCCGGTGACGGACTCGTAGCGCGGGCAGCGGTGGGACAGCGTACGGGAAACCTTCACCGTCCCACCGCCGTTCACCCTCAACCCCACGGGCATAGTGGGGTGTTGCCGACGGGGAAGATCTTCGTCGGCATGACAAGCACATGACATACGCACGTTTCAACGGGGGTCATCGCACCATGCGTTCCACACGTACGCCCGCCTCTCCCCGGCGCGGTCGGCGTCGCACGCTCCTCGCCGCCGGCGGCCTGGTCGCCGCCCTGGCGCTCACCGCGACCGCCTGCGGCGGCTCAGGGGAGGACACGGCGGGCGGCAAGCCCGGCGCCACCGCCTCTCAGGCGGGCGGCAACGCCGACGGCGGGGTCCGGATCCCGTCCGACATCGCCGACAAGCTCAAAGAGCACGGCATCGATGTCGACGACTGGAAGGACGGCGGCTGGCAGGACTGGGACAAGGACAAGTGGCTCAGTGAGGCCAAGGACTTCGTCAACCCGGTGATCGAGGGCCTCTGGAAGCCCGAGCGGATGCAGTCCGCCAAGGAGGCCGACAAGACGGTCTCCACAAAGGACGCGTCGGCCGGCCAGGGCGTCAGCGACCCCGAACCCGCGCCCGTGGAGGCCACGGCCGAGAAGACGCCGTACCAGCAGAACGCGGCACCGGTCGGCAAGGTCTTCTTCGACTCGCCCGAAGGCCCGAGCGTCTGCTCCGGCACGGTCATCAAGGACGTGAACCATCCGGGCAAGTCCAACCTCGTCTGGACGGCCGGCCACTGTGTGCACGCAGGGCAGAGCGGCGGCTGGTACCGCAACATCGTGTTCGTCCCGGCCTACAACGACCTCGGCAAGTCCGAGGCCGAACTGGGCAGCGCGAACGCCACGGAGATCGCCCCGTACGGCAACTGGTGGGCGGACTGGGCGTCCACATCGAACGGCTGGATCGAGGGCGGCTCGGAGACCGGCGGCGCGGGCGCGGCGTACGACTACTCCGTGCTGCACGTGCAGCCGGAGCAGGGCGCCAAGTCTCTGGAGGAGACGGTCGGCGCGGCACTGGACGTGGACTTCTCCGCCCCGTCCGCGGCCGAGGCCAGGAAGATGGGCGCCTGGGGCTACCCGGCGGCTCCGCCGTACAACGGTCTGAAGATGTTCAAGTGCATCGACGAGCCGGGCCGGTTCTCGCTCAGCCCGTCCCTGCCGACGATGTACCGCATCGGCTGCACCATGACGGGCGGCTCGTCCGGCGGCGGCTGGTTCCGGGTCGTGGACGGCGAGACCAAGCTGGTCTCCAACACGTCGATCGGCCCGGCCGACAACACCTGGCTCGCCGGCCCGCAGCTCGGGCGGGACGCGCAGTCGCTGTACGAGAACATGAGCGAGACATACGGCGGTCGATGACGCGCCCATGACGAAGGCCCGCCCCTCACACCAGGGGCGGGCCCATCCGTTTCAGTCCGTCGGCGCTACACCGGCTCAGGCGGTCGGCGCCGGAACGTACGGCGTGAGCTCGGCCGCCAGTTCCTCGTGCACCCGCACCTTGAGCAGGGTGCCCTCCGGAGTGTGCTCCTCGGAGAGCACCTCGCCCTCGTCGTGTGCACGGGCGACGAGCTTGCCGTGCGTGTACGGCACCAGCGCCTCGATCTCGACGGACGGCCGCGGCAGCTCGTTGTCGATCAGCGCGACCAGCTCGGCGATGCCCAGACCGGTGCGGGCCGAGACGGCGATGGAACGCTTCTCGATCCGCAGCAGCCGCTGAAGCGTCAGCGGGTCGGCCGCGTCGGCCTTGTTGATCACGACGATCTCGGGTACGTCGGTGGCGCCGACATCCCTGATCACCTCGCGCACGGCCGCCAGCTGCTCTTCCGGAGTCGGGTGCGAACCGTCCACCACATGCAGGATCAGGTCGGACTCGCCGACCTCCTCCATCGTGGAACGGAACGCCTCGACCAGGTGGTGCGGCAGGTGCCGTACAAAACCGACCGTGTCGGCCAGCGTGTACAGCCGGCCGCTCGGCGTCTCGGCCCGGCGGACGGTCGGGTCCAGGGTCGCGAACAGGGCGTTCTCGACCAGAACGCCGGCCCCGGTGAGGCGGTTGAGCAGCGAGGACTTGCCTGCGTTGGTGTAGCCCGCGATGGCGACCGAAGGCACCTTGTGGCGCTTGCGCTCCTGGCGCTTGACCTCGCGGCCGGTCTTCATCTCCGCGATCTCCCGGCGCATCTTCGCCATCTTCTCGCGGATCCGGCGCCGGTCCGTCTCGATCTTGGTCTCACCGGGGCCACGGGTGGCGAGACCGCCGCCCTTGCCACCGCCCATCTGCCGGGACAGCGACTGACCCCAGCCGCGGAGCCTCGGCAGCATGTACTGCATCTGCGCGAGCGCGACCTGCGCCTTGCCCTCTCGGGACTTGGCGTGCTGGGCGAAGATGTCCAGGATCAGTGCCGTACGGTCGATGACCTTGACCTTGACGACGTCCTCGAGGTGGATCAGCTGGCCCGGGCTGAGCTCACCGTCACAGATGACGGTGTCCGCGCCGGTTTCGAGCACGATGTCGCGCAGCTCCTCGGCCTTGCCGGAACCGATGTAAGTCGCCGCGTCGGGCTTGTCGCGGCGCTGGACCACGCCATCGAGCACGAGCGCCCCCGCTGTCTCCGCGAGGGCGGCGAGCTCCGCGAGGGAGTTCTCCGCGTCCTGCACGGTCCCCGAGGTCCAGACGCCGACGAGCACGACGCGCTCCAGACGGAGCTGGCGGTACTCGACCTCGGTGACGTCCTCGAGCTCGGTGGAGAGGCCCGCGACGCGACGCAGAGCCGCGCGCTCGGAGCGGTCGAACTGATCGCCGTCCCGCTCTCCGTCGATCTCGTGGCTCCAGGCGACGTCCTCTTCCATCAGGGCATCGGCCCGAAGACCTTCGGGGTAGTCGTGCGCGAGGCGCTTGGTGTCCTGGGAAAAGGAAGAAGAGGAGGTCATTGGGTCCTTACGTCGATGCGGAATCCTTGTGCGGCGACGGGGCGGAAGCAGAGGCTTCGGAGTCGGTCCGTCACTCTCCACAACGCATGAGTACCCCGGGAGATTCCCGTGACCCGTGCCCGTGGCGTGAGGTGGTGGACCGCGCCGCCGACCTGACGATGGTCGCACGGCACGCCCCGTCTCGTCACCGTCTTATTTCGCGGCCGTGCGGGCCGCCATCGGAGCCGAGGGGGCCGCCTTCGGAGCCGCAGTCTGCTTCCAGTCCGGGTGACCCGGCATCGGCGGGGTCTTCTTGCCGTAGAGCCACTTCTGGAAGAAGCCGCTCAGGTCGCGTCCGGCGGTGTGGGAGGCGAGGGCCATGAAGTCGGCGGTGGTCGCCGTGGCGTCCTGGTGGCGGCTGACCCAGGCTCGTTCCAGACGCTCGAAGGCGGGGCGTCCGATCTCCTGGCGGAGGGCGTAGAGGACCAGGGCGGCTCCGTCGTAGACGATCGGCCGGAAGATGCCCAGCCGGCTGCCGGGTTCGGGCGCCTTCGGGGCGGCGGGCGGGCCGCCGGACGCGCGCCAGCGGTCGGAGGCGCCGTACGCCGCCCGCATCCGCGCCTCCAGGGACTTGCCCGACTTCTCCTCCGCGTAGAGCGCCTCGTACCAGGTCGCGTGCCCCTCGTTGAGCCACAGCTCGGACCATGTGCGCGGACCGACGCTGTTGCCGAACCACTGGTGGGCCAGTTCATGGACCATGATCGAGTCGACGTACCACTTGGGGAAGGCCGGATCGGTGAAGAGCTCTCTCTCGAAGAGAGAGAGCGTCTGCGTCTCGAGTTCGAAGCCGGTGGAGGCGTCGGCCGCGAGGACGCCGTACGTCTCGAAGGGGTAGCGGCCGACCTTGCTCTCCATCCAGGCGATCTGGTCGGGCGTCTTCTTCAGCCACGGTTCGAGGGACGCCTTGTGCTCGGTGGGCACGACGTCCCGGACGGGCAGTCCGTGCGGGCCCTTGCGGTGCAGCACCGTGGAGCGGCCGATGGAGACCTGGGCGAGTTCGGTGGCCATGGGGTGCTGGGTCCGGTACGTCCATCTGGTCGCGGCGCCGGACCGTTCCACGCTGGTCGGCAGGCCGTTGGCGACGGCCGTGAAGCCCTTGGGCGCGGTGACCCGGATGGTGAACAGTGCCTTGTCGGAGGGATGGTCGTTGCTCGGGAACACCAGGTGGGCGGCGTCGGCCTGGTTGGCCATGACGAGTCCGTCGGCGGTGCGCACCCAGCCGCCCTCCCGGCCGCCGACGGGCACGGGGTCACTGGTGTGCCGGACCGTGATCCGCATCCACTGCCCCCCGGGCAACGGCTTCTCCGGCGTGACCACGAGGTCCTCGCCGGCCGCCGCGTACGTGGCCGGCTCACCGTCGATCTCGACCGAGCGGACCGCACCGCGGGCGAAGTCGAGGTTGACGTGCTCCAGCGGGGCGGTGGCCCAGGCGTCGATCGTGGTGACCGCCTGGAGGGGCTTGTCATTGCTGCCGGAGTAGGTGAGGGAGAGGTCGTACGACGCCACGTCGTACCCCGGGTTCCCCAGGTGCGGGAAGAGACGGTCGCCGACGCCCAGCGGGGTCGGGGGGGTGCTCGCGGCGACGAGGCACACGGACACGGCGGAGGCGAGCAGCGCCGCCTTGACACCTCGGGTGGCCTTGGGGGATCTGGTGCGAGGTCGGGGCGCGGCGGCGCCGGACAGGGAAGCCCTGTCAGGGGTGGTGAGCAGCATGGACCCCACGGCTACCAGCACGCCCGTACCGCACGGCGACGACGCGCGCCGGGGCCCACCCGAACGGGCTCTGTACATGACTCAAGGGGCCTCGGAGCCGGCGCGGAGCCGGCCCGGGCGCGGCAGCTCACGCCGTGCACGCCCCGCGAGCCTCACCACGTCGGCGCGTGATGCTGCGCCCGGCTCACGTCGTAGACCCCCGGCACATTGCGCATCGCGCGCATGAGGGAGGGCAGCTGGGCCGCGTCCGCGAGCAGCAGCGTGTACGTGTGGCGTACGCGCTGCTGGCTCGGGGGTTCGACGGTGGCCGAGACGATCTCGGCGCCCTCGAGGGCGATGGCCTCGGTGAGGTCGGCGAGGAGATGCGGTCGGCCGAACGATTCGGCGACGAGGGTGACGCGGCACTCGGCGGTGTCGCCCCAGCGCACGCCGACCTCGGCGCGCCCCGCACTCTTCATCCGGGCCACCGCGGCGCACCCGACACGGTGCACGGTCACCACTCCCCCGCGCACGACGAACGCGGTGACCTCGTCGGGCGGTACAGGCGTACAGCAGCCGGCGAGCCGCACGCTCGCACCGGGCCGGTCGACGACGACGGCGTCGGCTGCGGTGCGCGGTGCGGGACCGTCGACGGCACGCCTGGGGGCGGCTTCGGCCACGGGGGGTGTCCGGGTCGGCGTCTCGGCGTCCGCTGCCGCGGGCGCCGGATGGGTCGCGATCCAGCGCTGGATGGCGATACGGGCGGCGGGCGTGTGCGCGTGCTCCAGCCACTCCCGGGAGGGCTCGGAGGCGGGGTCCTGGCCCATGAGGAGCTGGACGGTGTCGCCGTCCTTCAGGACCGTGCTCAGCGTCGCCAGACGGCCGTTGACCCGCGCACCGATGCATGCGTGCGCGTCCTCGCCGTACTGCGCGTACGCGGCGTCCACGCAGGTGGCGCCCTCGGGCAGGCCGAGCGTGCCGCCGTCGGGGCGGAAGACGGCGATCTCGCGGTCCTGGGCGAGGTCTTCGCGCAGGGTGGACCAGAAGGTGTCGGGGTCGGGCGCGGACTGCTGCCAGTCGAGGAGGCGGGAGAGCCAGCCGGGCCGGGTGGGGTCGACGCGCTCGCCGTCGGCCGGGGACTGCTCCTCCGAGGGAGGAGCGTAGGGATTGCCGAGCGCCACGACGCCGGCCTCGGCGACCTTGTGCATCTGGTGGGTGCGGATGAGGACCTCGACGACCTGGCGGTCCATGGCGGTGCCCCCAGGCGAGTCCGGTCGGGCCCGGGGAAGGGCGACTGCGGTGTGCAGCGACTGGTACAGGTTGAACTTCGGTACGGCGATGAAGTCCTTGAACTCCGATACGACGGGCGTCATACAGGTGTGCAGTTCGCCCAGGACGCCGTAGCAGTCGGCGTCCTCGTTCACCAGGACCAGGATGCGGCCGAAGTCGGTGCCGCGCAGTCGGCCGCGCTTGCGGGAGACGCGGTGCAGGGAGACGAAGTGCCGGGGCCGGATGAGGACTTCGGCCTGGATGCCGGCCTCGCGCAGCACGCTGCGCATCTCGTCGGCGATCTCGGCGAGGGGGTCGTCGGGGCGCGCCGCGTTCTCGACGATCAACTCCCGGGTGTGTTCGTACTCCTCGGGGTGGAGGATGGCGAACACCAGGTCCTCGAGTTCGGTCTTGAGCGCCTGGACACCGAGCCGTTCGGCGAGCGGAATGAGAACGTCCCGGGTGACCTTCGCGATCCGGGCCTGTTTCTCGGGGCGCATCACGCCGAGCGTGCGCATGTTGTGCAGCCGGTCGGCGAGTTTGATCGACATCACGCGGACGTCGTTTCCGGTGGCGACGAGCATCTTGCGGAAGGTCTCGGGCTCGGCGGCCGCCCCGTAGTCGACCTTCTCCAACTTCGTGACGCCGTCGACGAGATAGCGGACCTCCTCGCCGAACTGCTCGCCGACCTGATCGAGGGTCACCTCGGTGTCCTCGACGGTGTCGTGGAGGAGAGAGGCGGTCAACGTGGTGGTTTCCGCACCGAGTTCGGCGAGGATCAGGGTGACGGCGAGCGGGTGTGTGATGTACGGCTCGCCGCTCTTGCGCATCTGACCGCGGTGCGAGGACTCCGCGAGCACGTAGGCGCGGCGCAGGGGTTCCAGGTCGGCGTCGGGGTGGTGGGCGCGGTGCGCGTCGACCACGTGGCCGATGGCGTCGGGCAGCCGGTCGCGGGTGGCGGAGCCGAGCAGTGCGGCGCGCCCCAGTCGGCGCAGGTCGATCCGGGGGAGCGACCTGCGGCGCGGCGCCGCGGGCGCCACCGGGCCTGTCGCGGGGCCCGTCACCGCGCCTGGGCTCGCAGGGTTCGTGGCCTCCGCACTCATGGGCACCTCCGGCTGCGTGGACCGGCGAACGGGGTGCCCCATGGCGGACACGGCTCAGGGGTCGGCGTCTTCGTCCCCCGTCCGGGCCGGTGCTTGATGCTACCGAGCTCATCACGCGCGACGGACCGCCTCTCGCCGAGCGTGAAACGGATCACCCATTCGAGCGAGGGTTTGGAGGTTTACGGCTGTCAACAGCGTGAGTTGGAGCGGGCCTGGCGTCGAACACGCGCTCCAGGGCCGCCCTTTCAGCGGACGGCGCCCGCCAGCCACTCCCCGTCGATCTCGCCCTCGGCGACGATCACCGCGGGGCCGGTCATCTCGATCTCGCCGTCGGGCCGTTCGGTGATCACGAGGCGTCCGCCGAGGACGTCGACGGTGTACGTCGCCGGAGTCCCGGTGACGGCCGGGTCGGCGCCGTCCCGCCGGGCGGTCGCCACGGCGGCGGCGCATGCGCCCGTGCCGCAGGAGCGGGTCTCGCCGGCACCGCGCTCGTGCACGCGCATCGCGACGTGCCGGGGGCCGCGGTCGACGACGAACTCGACGTTCACCCCGTCCGGGTAGGCGGAGGCCGGGCTGAACGGCGGCGGCGCGAACAGGTCGCCGGCCTGGGCGAGGTCCTCGACGAAGGCGACCGCGTGCGGGTTGCCCATGTTCACGTTCCGCGCAGGCCAGCTGCGTTCGCCCACGCTCACCGTGACGTCCCCGTCGGGGAGCAGCGCCTTGCCCATGCCGACAGTGATGTCACCGTCCTTGGCAAGGTGCACGGTCTTCACGCCCCCACGCGTGGCGATGGCGATGTCCCCTTCGGCCACATGCCCGGCATGCTGGAGGTAGCGCGCGAACACACGCACGCCATTGCCGCACATCTCCGCGATGGATCCGTCGCCGTTGCGGTAGTCCATGAACCACTCGGCCTCGGCGGCCATTTCCCTGGCCTCGGGGTGTGCGGCGGACCGCACTACGTGCAGCAGCCCGTCACCGCCGATGCCCGCACGACGGTCGCACAGGGCGGCGACGGCGGCCGGGGGCAGGTCAAGGGTGTTCTCGGGGTCCGGGACGATCACGAAGTCGTTCTCGGTGCCGTGCCCCTTGAGGAAGGCGATCCGCGTGCTCATTCCTCGATCGTACGGGGTGGGTACGACAGCCGGGGATCACGGGCGGGCCAGACGGTCACGGCACGTGGCCCAGGTCACCGGGCGGCCCGGGCCACGGCGCGCGGCCCACGTCACATCGCGCGGGCCGCGTCTCGCGCGGCCATGTGGTCACGGAGCGACCCACGCGGTCACGGGGCAACCAACGGGTCAGCGGAGCGACCCACGCGATCACGCGGCAACCCAGCTCGTCAGCGGCAGCGACCCACGGGACCAAGCGGAGGCCAACTGGTCAGCGGAGCGACCCAGTCGGTTACGCGGTGGCGCAGCTCGTCAGCGGAGCAACGCACGCAGTCACGCAGCGGCCCAGCCCATCAGCGGAGCAACGCACCCAGTCACGTGCCAGCCAGCCGGTCAGCGGAGCCGGGCCACTCGCCAGACGGCCAGCACCACCACGGCGGCGACCACGATCATGTAGGCCAGCACCACCCGCCAGTCCGGGCGCCGGTCCGATCCCCGCTGCGGCAGCCCCGGCCAGGTGTAGCCCACCCTGCGCGCGGCCATCATGCCCCAGCCGGCCGCGCAGGAGCAGATCAGCAGCCCCAGCATGGCGATCACGGCCCCGCTGTCGCCGAAGTCGAAGGCCAGCGGGAACGCGAACATCAGGGAGCCGAGCGCGGCCAGGCCCACGATGGGGGCGAGCTGCCACAGGCGCAGTCGGCGCTGGGGGCGCAGTTCGACCTCGACCTCGGGTCCGCCGACGAACATCTCGTCGGGCTCGGGGCCGTCGTCGGTCACGCCGTCGGGTGTCTCGTCGAGCCCGTCGGGGCTCAGACGGCCGTCGGCGTCCCGCTCCGGTTCGCCACGCTCGGTGGTGGCGCGCTCGGGGCCTTGTGCGGTGTCGCGAGGGCCGGCCTCCATCGCCACGCGCCCTCCCAACTTGGACTCCACTTGGTCGATCGAAGCTCGATGATGGCACGGCGCCGGAGGCCCGGATGACGGCCGGAGCGTCCCGATGCCATCACGTGATCAGGCTGTAACCGGTCGTTCGACCAACGCCAGAGCGAGGTGCGGAAGTTCCGTGAGATCCGCCGCAGCCCCACTCAGCCAGTGCACCCGGGGATCCCGTCTGAACCACGAATCCTGACGGCGCGCGAAGCGCTTGGTGGCACGGACGGTCTCGGCCCGTGCCTCGTCCAGCGTGCACTCGCCGGCGAGCGCCGCGAGAACCTGCTGGTAGCCGAGCGCACGCGACGCCGTACGCCCTTGGCGCAACCCCTGCGCCTCAAGTGCGCGCACTTCCTCGACCAGTCCCGCCTCCCACATCCGGTCGACCCGGCGGGCGATGCGCTCGTCCAGCTCGGGACGCGCCACGTCGACGCCGATCTGCACGGTGTCGTAGACGGAGTCGTGGCCGGGGAGGTTGGCGGTGAAAGGCCTGCCGGTGATCTCGATCACTTCCAGCGCCCGGACGATACGACGGCCGTTGCTCGGCAGGATCGCGCGCGCGGCCTCGGGATCCGCGGCGGCGAGACGGGCGTGCAGCGCGCCGGAGCCGCGCAGCGCGAGTTCCTCCTCCAGCAGGGCCCTGACCTCGGGGTCGGTGCCGGGGAACTCCAGGTTGTCGACGGCCCCGCGGACGTACAGGCCGGACCCGCCGACCAGGATCGGCCAGCGGCCCTGGTCGAGCAGTGCGTCGATCCGCTGCCGGGCGAGCCGCTGGTACTCCGCGACGGAGGCCGTGACGGTCACGTCCCAGATGTCCAGGAGGTGGTGCGGGATGTCGGCCCGCTCTTCGGGCGTCAGCTTGGCGGTGCCGATGTCCATCCCCCGGTAGAGCTGCATGGAGTCGGCGTTGACGACCTCCCCACCGAGTTCCCGGGCTAGGTGGATGCCCAGATCGGACTTTCCTGCCGCGGTCGGTCCGACGACGGCGATGACGCGGGGGGTGGGGGGTGCGCTACTCACTGCACCAGTCTCGCAAACCTCCTGCCCCGCCCTCGAACGAGTTACGTGACGGCGGGAGTCCGGGGTCGTTGCCCGTTGCGAGGTTCTCGCCGCCAGTACACAGAGGCGGTGACCGGGGCGATGCAACCGGACGCACCGGGCTACGCGGGATTTCGCCCGCACGAGTAACGTATGGAGTTGATATGGGCGTTTTTGCGCGACTTCTCCGAAGGTCGAAGACCAAGGAGGAGGAGGCGACCGCCGAGACCCAGGCCGACACGCTGTCGGCGGGGTCCGAGGCGGATGAGGCTGGGGAAGCGAAGGGGACGACGGAGGCGGAGGCCGAAGCCGGGGCCGGTACGGAGACGACCACGGCGACGGACGAGGGCGACGGCACCGGCCCGGAGGCGGTCGGGATCCCCCAGCAGCAGTCGGCGGGGAAGGCGGCCGACAGCGAGGCCGACAAGGGCGCCCACACGTAGAGTTCCCGCAAGGGAAGGTGAACCATGGGACTCTTGGACAATCTGAAGGCCAAGCTCACCCCGGCCAAGGGCAAGGTCTCTGATCTCGCACAGCAGCACGGGGACAAGATCCAGCACGGCATCGACAAGGCCGCGAAGGTCGTCGACGAGCGGACCAAGGGCAAGTACAGCGACAGGATCCACACGGGCACCGACAAGGCCAAGGGCGCCATGGACCGACTCGCGCACAAGGACCGTACCGACACGGGAGAAGGCCCCGCCACACCGCCAGGCCCGCCGCCGCCGGTCTCCTGAAGGGCACACGGCACACGACGAGCGGCCGCGGAGCAGAACGCTCCCGGCCGTTCGCCGTTTCCGAACGCCCCCTACGACCAGGCCGCCACCACGTACCCCACCCCGTACGGCGCGTCCTCGTACAGCAGCGCGCCCGCGAGCCCGGCGCCCTCGGCCGCGCCCGCGAGCACCTGCCAGGGCGCCCGGCCCGACGCCTTCAACTGCCGCGCCAGTCCCACGTCCAGCGCCTCGAGGGCCGCCACGTCCGCCGCCCTCAGCGCACGCGCGACCGCTGCGTCGAAGGGCTCCGCCCGCTCATCGAGATAGCCCGGCGCCTTCAGCGAACGGCACGCGCTGGCGTCGCCCATCACCAGCAGGGCCACCCGCTCGGCCCGCGCGGCGATGTCCCTTCCGATATCGATACACCGCTCGGGCCCGAGCGGTTCCCCCACGCCGAGTCCCTCGATCGGGGCGTCCGACCATCCGGTCCGCTCCAGCAGCCATGCCGCGACCGCGAGCGACGGCGGAAGCTCACGCTGCACGTCCGCGTCGGCGGCCTTCTCCCGGCCCAGCCGTACGTCGAGTCCCACGCCGAAGCCACGGAACGAGCCGCGGGTGCCCTCCGGATACGTCAGGTACGACTCGGCGCCGCCCGCCGGCTCGGGCCCGACGACCACCAGCCGGTCGGGCCGGGCGGCGGCGAGCAGCCCCACGGCGTCCGTGCACGCGGCACGAGCGGCACCCAGCTCGGGTGCGGCACCCGAGGCGATGTCGGGCACGAGGAGCGGCGGGCAGGGGCATACTGCGGCGGCGACAAGCATGATCGGCAGAGTAGCTCCGAAGAGGCTCCCACGCGCGCGTGGGACCTGCTCCGCCGAGGTGCGCGGTCAGTCGCAGCCGCAGCCGCTGCCCGAGGCGACCGGCAGCGGCGCGGGCACCCCGACCTTGGGCAGCCCGAGCAGCACACCGGCCGGCTTGGCCGCCTCAGCGGCGTTCCGCTTCTCCCAGGCGTCACCCGCGCGCGTGCGGCGTACGTCGAGAACGGGGCCCTCGGCGAGGAGGTGGTGCGGGGCGGCGTAGGTGACCTCGACGGTGACCACGTCGCCGGGGCGTACCTCCTGCTCCGGCTTGGTGAAGTGGACCAGGCGGTTGTCGGGGGCGCGGCCGGAGAGGCGGTGGGTGGCGCCGTCCTTGCGGCCCTCTCCCTCGGCGACCATCAGCTCCAGGGTGCGGCCGACCTGCTTCTTGTTCTCGTCCCAGGAGATCTCCTCCTGGAGGGCGACGAGACGTTCGTAGCGCGCCTGGACGACCGCCTTGGGGATCTGGTTGTCCATCTCGGCGGCCGGGGTGCCGGGGCGCTTGGAGTACTGGAAGGTGAACGCCTGGGCGAAGCGGGCCTCGCGCACCACGTGCAGGGTCTGCTCGAAGTCCTCCTCGGTCTCGCCGGGGAAGCCCACGATGATGTCGGTGGTGATCGCGGCGTGTGGGATGGCGGCGCGGACCTTCTCGATGATCCCCAGGTAGCGCTCCTGGCGGTAGGAGCGGCGCATCGCCTTCAGGACGGTGTCCGAGCCGGACTGGAGCGGCATGTGCAGCTGCGGCATCACGTTCGGCGTCTCGGCCATGGCGGCGATGACGTCGTCGGTGAAGTCGCGCGGGTGCGGAGAGGTGAAGCGGACGCGCTCCAGGCCCTCGATTTTCCCGCAGGCCCGCAGCAGCTTGCTGAAGGCCTCTCGGTCGCCGATGTCGGAGCCGTACGCGTTGACGTTCTGGCCGAGCAGCGTGATCTCGGAGACACCCTCGGCGACCAGCGCCTCGACCTCGGCCAGGATGTCGCCGGGGCGGCGGTCCTTCTCCTTGCCGCGCAGCGCCGGGACGATACAGAAGGTGCAGGTGTTGTTGCAGCCGACGGAGATCGACACCCAGGCCGCGTAGGCGCTCTCGCGCCGCGTCGGCAGCGTCGACGGAAAGGCTTCCAGCGACTCGGCGATCTCGACCTGCGCCTCTTCCTGGACGCGTGCGCGTTCCAGCAGGACCGGCAGCTTGCCGATGTTGTGCGTGCCGAAGACGACGTCCACCCAGGGCGCCCGCTTCACGATGGTGTCGCGGTCCTTCTGCGCGAGACAGCCGCCGACCGCGATCTGCATGCCGGGCCGCTTGGCCTTCTTCGGCGCGAGGTGGCCGAGGTTGCCGTACAGCCGGTTGTCGGCGTTCTCGCGTACGGCGCAGGTGTTGAAGACGACGACGTCCGCGTCGCCGTCCGCCCCCTCCGGTGCGCGCACATAGCCGGCGTCCTCCAGCAGACCGGCCAGTCGCTCGGAATCATGGACGTTCATCTGGCACCCGTAGGTGCGGATTTCGTAGCTCTTGGGTGCTTGAACGTCCACTGCGGGGCTCCGGTCGCTGCTGCTGGTCATGCCTCAAGAGTAGGCGGTCCTGGGAGAGCCCCTTCCGCCGCCGTGAACCGACCGTGCGGACGCGCGCGGTGGCCGGTCTGATCAAGGCCGCCGCGCGCACTGGCACCTCAGCCTGAGCCCCGTGCCGCCCTTCCCGAGCGAGGGCCCCTCCATGTCGACAGGCAATGACCTCGAGCGGATCGCGCGCATCAATGCGGGCGACCGCACCCCTGTCGTGTTCGTCCACGGTCTGCGGCTGCTGCCCAGCAGTTGGGACCGCTGGGCGGCGGTCTTCGAAGAGGCCGGATACGCGCCCCTGCCCCCCGGCTGGCCCGACGACCCCGACACCGTGGCCGAGGCCAACGCCCACCCCGAGGTCTTCCGCCAACGCGGTGAGCGAGGAGGAGGCCAAGGAGCTGTACGAGCGGTTCGCCGTACCCGCGCCGGGCGAGCCGCTGTTCCAGGCGGCCGTCGCCAACATCAACCCGTGGACCGAGGTGAAGGTCGACACCCTCGCACCCGGGCGCGGCCATGCCCTCACCATCGACAACGGCTGGCGTGAGGTCGCCGAGACCGCGCTCGCCTTCGTCAAACGCTTCACCGACTGACCGGTCGGGGCGCCTAGCCTGGTGGTGTGGTGACCCGCCCGTGAACTCCGCCCCCAGGGAGCCCGAGGACCTCGTGCGAGCCCTCAGAGCCGCCGGTATCAGGGACGAGCGGCTGCTTGAGGCCGTGCGAACGACGCCCCGGGCGGGATTCGTCCCGCCCGGTCAGGTGGCCGCCTCCTACCGGGACGTACCCGTTGCAATCGGGCAGGGACAGGTCACCACGCAGCCGTCGCTGTCCGCCATGATGATCGAGGGCCTTGCTCTGGGCGGGGGCGAACACGTCCTCGAGGTCGGTACCGGTCTGGGCTTCCAGACCGCGCTGCTCGCCCGGCTGGCCGCTGACGTGGTCAGCATCGAGATGCGGCCCGACATCGCCGCGCAGGCGCGCGCGAATCTCGCACGCCAGGGCGTACGGAACGTGGAACTGCGGGTCGGTGACGGTAGCGGCGGCGTGCCGGACCGCGCTCCCTACGACGCGGTGCTCGTGTCGGCTGCGTTCCCGGAGGTGCCCGCGCCGCTGGTCGCGCAGGTGCGGCCGGGCGGCCGGCTGGTGCAGCCGATCGGGCCGGGCGGACACGAGCAGGTGGTGTGCTTCGAACGCACCGCAGCGGGGCTGGAGCAGTTGCGGGTGCTGAGCGCGGCCTGCTTCGTCCGGCTGCTGGGGCGATACGGCTTCCCGCCGGACGATGCGGCACTGTCATGAGTGCCGGTGAGGACGGCGTCCCCGGCGCGTTCAAGCGGTCACGGCTCGACGAGCCCGGCGCGGATCGCATAGCGGGTGAGTTCCAGACGGTCGCGCATGCCGAGTTTGTGCAGGAGGTTGGCGCGGTGGCGTTCGACCGTCTTCGCGCTGATGAAGAGCAGCTCGCCGATCTCCTTGGATGAGTGGCCCTCGGCGACGAGCTTGAGGATCTCCTCCTCGCGCTCGGTGGTGGCCCGCGGGCAGGTCGTCGCCCCGGTGCAGCCGGTCCAGGTAGGAGCGGACGAGGGCGCGCTCGGCGCCGGGGTAGATGAACGGTTCGTCGCGCATCGCCGCCCGGCAGGCGTCGACGAGGTCGCGATCGGCGACGGACTTCAGGACGTAGCCGCAGGCCCCGGCCCGCAGGGCCTCGAAGAAGTACTGCTCGTTGTCGTACATCGTGAGGATCAGGATGCGCAGGGCGGGCAGTCGCCGTGAAAGTTCCCGGGCTGCTTGCAGACCGGTCATGCGGGGCATCGCGACGTCCAGGTCCACCTCGCCCGCGCGCGCGAGCGCGACCGCCTCGGCGCCGTCGCCCGCCTCGGCGACGACCGTCAGATCCGGTTCGCCGTCCAGGATGAGGCGCACCCCACGGCGTACGAGCGTGTGGTCGTCGGCGAGCAGGACGCGGATCGGGGAGGACATCAGCGGCTCCCGGCCGTGAGCGGTATCCGCAGACGTACGTCGGTGCCCTGCTCGGGCGCCGGTTCGAGGGTGAGCACCGCGCCGACCAGCAGCGCACGCTCACGCATCCCGCCGATTCCGGCTCTTTCCGGCCTCGCACCGAGACCGTTGCCGTTGTCGCGTACGAGGAGCTCGACACCGTCCGCGACCGGCTCGAGCCGGAGTTCGGCGCGGTCGGCACCCGAGTGCCGGGCGGTGTTGGTGAGGCTTTCCTGGGCGACCCGGTAGACCACCAGTTCGGTCTCCTGGGGGGAGCGGAGGGAGATCGCCGTGGACGTCGTGGCACACGGTCAGTCCGTGCGCGGTGAACTCGGTCGCGAGCGCGCGCAGGGCACTGGCCAGGCCGAGTTCCTCGAGGACACCGGGGCGCAGGCGGCGGGCGATACGCCGGATCTCGTCGAGACCGGCGCGGGTGGCCTCCTGTGCGTGGCCCACTTCGTCCCGCAGCTCGTCGGGGGCCCCGTCCGCGAGCCGCTTGAGCTGGAGGAGCACGGCGGTCAGGGTCTGGCCGACCTCGTCGTGGAGTTCACGGGCGATGCGGTGGCGTTCGCTCTCCTGGGCGGACAGCGCGCGAGCGGCGCTGGTGGCGCGTTCGGTCTCGAGTCGGTCGAGCATCGTGTTGTACGTCGTGATGAGCGTCGCCGCCTCCGCGGGGCCGGCGACCTCGGCCCGGGTGCCCGGCCGTAGCAGGTCCGCCGTGGCCATGGCACGGCCCAGGCCGGCCAGCGGGGCCAGCCCGACCCTCAGCACGACCGCGTTGACCGCCAGCAGCGCCGCGAACCCGCCGACGACGACCAGCGCCTCGCCCGGCAGCACCGGGGTCGACACGGTGACCGGGCCGAGCAGCAGGGCGGCGGCCACGATCAGGCCGGCGGCGTTCAGGGAGAAGATCCGCCAGAACAGCGACACGCCTCTGGTGACTCCTCTCCCGGTCATGATGTCCGGCAACGCAACGCCGGCCGACCGCTCCCCGGCCCCGGCCGACGGCGCCGCCGTGACCAGCCTCTCCGCTCCTCGCCCACCCCGTCCATCCGTGCTGACACCCATGTCACCACCGTACGGGCGGATGACGGCATGGCGGCTCGGCGCAGGGTTCCGGGGCCGGCAAGCCGCGAAGCACAGGAACGATCAACAAGGGGAAGAAACGTGTCTGCTCCACGCCTGAGGGCGACGCCGCTGCCGGGGATCGGGGTCCAGTACGACCTGGTGACCCGGGAACACCGCCACCTGTCCGTGGTGGCCCACCGCGACGGCACCCGGTCGGTGAACATGTACCGGGCCGACGACCCCGACTCCTGCGCCCAGTCGCTTCGGCTCACCGGCGCCGAGGCCGACGCGCTGATCGACGCGCTGCAGCCGTCCCACCACAGCACCAGCCTGCTCTACACAACAGACTTGGGCCTGGTGGCGAGCGCATCGAGGTGGGCGCGACCTCCCACTGGAACGGGCGGGTCCTGGGCGACACCCGGATGCGGACCGAGACCGGCGCGTCCGTCGTGGCCGTGCTGCGCCGCGCCGACGCGATCCCGTCCCCCACGCCGGACTTCCGGCTCGCGGGCGGAGACATCCTCATCGTCATCGGCACCCGCGAGGGCGTCGAGGCCGCCGCCGCGATACTCGGGCGGGAGTGAACCGGTGCACTCCGCGATCCTGTTGATCGAGTTCGGTTCCCTGCTCCTGGGCCTCGGTCTGCTCGGGCGGCTGGCCGGCCGGCTGGGATTCTCCGCCATCCCGCTCTATCTGCTGGCCGGGCTGGCCTTCGGCGAGGGCGGACTGCTGCCGCTCGGAGCGAGTGAGGAGTTCATCGCCACCGGCGCCGAGATCGGCGTCATCCTGCTGCTGTTGATGCTCGGTCTCGAGTACACGGCCAGCGATCTCGTCACCAACCTCAAGGCCCACTATCCGGCCGGGCTCGTCGACTGCGCGCTCAACGCCCTTCCGGGTGCCGCCGCCGCTCTGCTGCTGGGCTGGGGTCCGGTGGCCGCCGTGGTGCTGGCGGGCGTCACCTGGATCTCGTCGTCCGGAGTGATCGCCAAGGTGCTCGGCGAGCTGGGCCGGATCGGCAACCGGGAGACACCGGTGATCCTCAGTGTCCTCGTCCTGGAGGACCTGTCGATGGCCGTGTACCTGCCCATCGTCACCGCGGTGGTGGCCGGGGCCGGGCTGGCGGCCGGCAGCGTGACGCTGGCGATCGCGCTGGGTGTGGCGGGGCTCGTCCTGTTTGCGGCCGTGCGCTACGGCCGGGTCATCTCGCGGTTCGTCTCCAGCGACGATCCGGAGAAGCTGCTGCTCGTCGTGCTGGGCCTGACGATCCTCGTCGCGGGTGTCGCCCAGCAGCTCCAGGTGTCCGCGGCGGTGGGCGCGTTCCTGGTGGGTATCGCGCTGTCCGGGGAGGTTGCGGAGGGCGCCCACACGCTGCTGAGTCCGTTGCGGGACCTGTTCGCCGCGGTCTTCTTCGTCTTCTTCGGGCTGCACATCGACCCGGCGAGCATCCCGCCCGTCCTGCTGCCCGCCTTGGCGCTGGCCGCCGTCACCGCCCTCACGAAGATCGCCACCGGCTACTGGGCGGCCCGGCGGGCCGGGATCTCCGTGCGGGGCCGCTGGCGCACGGGCGGAGCACTGGTGGCCCGCGGTGAGTTCTCGATCGTGATCGCCGGGCTGGCGGTCACCGCCGGCATCGAACCGTCGCTGGGTCCCCTGGCCACGGCGTACGTCCTCATCCTGGTGGTCCTCGGCCCGATCACCGCGCGGTACACCGAGCCGCTCGCCATGCGATGGAGCCGCCGTTTCCAGGACGGCAAGGACACG
>NZ_JBQQCE010000210.1:0-16105 GCF_052245645.1 Streptomyces sp. KR55
TCACGGCCTCGGCGATCAGGCCGAGGACGATGAAGCCCTGCGAGGTGTACTCGACGCGGGTGCCGGGCCGCGCGGTCAGCGGCAGCAGGCGTACGGCATCCAGCAGTGCCGTACGCGTGGAGTGGTCGCGGTACAGCGGCACCTGACCGGGGATGCCCGAGGTGTGGGTGAGGAGATGACGTATCGTCAGGTACTCCTTGTCGCCGCCCCGGTAGTCCGGCAGGTGCGCGCCGACGGTGTGCTCCAGGGCCAGCACGCCCCGTTCCACCAGGGCCATGACGGCGAGTCCGACGATCGGCTTCGTCACCGACGCGAGGTCCCACAGCTCCGTGCCGTCCAGGTCCGGGCCGCTCCACGAACGGGTACCCGTCCAGCCGCGTTCCAGGGAACCGTCCGCGTCGCCGACAGACCAGGCGGCGCCGGAGTAGATCCGGGCCTCCCGTCCGCCGGTGAGCACTCGGTGGGCGCCGCTCACTCTTGCTCGCCCTTTGGCGCCGTGTTCACCAGGCCCAGCGCGGGAGTCGGCGCGCCGAGGCCGACGGAGACCGTGCGCGCGGCGGCGCGCACCATGGGCCCGAACACCTCCAGGCTGTCGGAGTCCATGGTGAAGGCCAGCCCGGAGACGCCGATGGCGCCCACGACCCCGCCCTGAGCGTTCAGTACGGGCGCGGCCACCGACCGGACGTCCGGCTCGTCGTACTCGTCCTCCAGCGCGTACCCGCGCAGCGCGGCCCGGGCCAGTTCCGCCCGTAGCGCGGCGGGCTCGGTGACGGTGTACGGCGTGCGGGCCACCAGGTCGGACGCGTCGAGCACCGCGGACGCCTCCTCGGGCGGCAGGGCGGAGAGCATGGCGAGCCCCGCCCCGCTGGTGTACAGCCGCGTACGGTGACCGGGCCGCGCGGTCATCCGGTACTCGCGGGCCGGCTCGGACTGCTCCAGGAACACCACGTCGGCATCGTGCCGCACGGCGTAGTACGCGACGTGGCCGGTGCGCCGCCGCAGGTCGGCGAGGACGGGACGGGCGAGCGCGAGGGCGGTGCTGTCGGTCAGGGCCGCGGCCGCCAGACCCAGCAGGCGCGGGCCGGCGCGGTAACAGCCCCCCTCCGCGGGCTCGGCGAAGCCGTGTTCCGCCATGGTGCGCAGATGGCGGTGGACGGTGGGCTTGGTCAGTCCTGTACGTCGTGCGATCTCGCCCAGGCGATGGGGGCCGCCGGGCTGGACGAGTGCTTCGAGCACCTCCATCGCCTTCTCGACGGGCCCCTTTGCGGGCTCTTGGTCGACCGATCGGGTGTTGACCGCTTGCATCATGTCGCTTAGCTTAACCCAACCGCATTCCATCTGACGGAACGGAGGTGTTGTTCAGTGGAACGAATTCGTCAGGGGCGCACGGTGGACCGGAGTCATCCGTCTCGGCGCGGCGTCCTGCGGACCGGTGGTCTGCTGCTCGGCGCGCTCACCGCTCCCGCGCTTCTGAGCGGGTGCGGCACCGCGGCCGCCGACGGCGCCGGAAACGTCCTGCGGGTCTCCCAGCCGGGGGACCCCAAGACGCTGGACCCGCACAAGCAGGGCGACATGGTGTCGATGAACGTCCTGATCAACATGTTCGACACGCTCACCACGCGGGGGCGGGACAACCAGCTGCATCCCCGTCTCGCTCTGTCGTGGAAGGCAACCGACGCGCGCACCTGGCGATTCGCCATCCGTCCGGGCGTCACCTTCCACAACGGCGAAGCGTGCGACGCGCGGGCCGTGGCGTTCAGCATCAAGCGCCTGCTCGACCCCGCGACGAAGTCACCGATCGTCGAGCTGCGCTACGTCGAGGACGTCACCGTCGTCGACCGGCTCACCGTGGACGTGCACACCACGGTGCACGATCCGATCCTGCCCGCCAAGCTCTCGCTGTTCGGCGGTGTGGTTGTCCCGCCCCGCTATCTGTCCGAGGTGGGCGACGACGGCTTTGCCGAACGTCCGGTGGGCACAGGCCCGTTCACCTTCGTCAGCTGGCAGCGCGACCACGAGCTGCGCATGCGCGCCTACGCCGATCACTGGAACGGACGTCCGGGCCTCGACGGCCTCGTCTTCAGCCCCGCGCCCAACGCCTCGTCATCCCTGGCCGCCCTCCAGAGCGGCGGCGTCGACCTCGTCGCCGGGCTCACCCCGGACGCCGCCCAGCAACTTCAGGGCTACTCCGGTGTGACCCTCGACGGCTACACGGGGATCCGCACGTCCTATCTCTCGCTGAACACGCTGGAGAAGGGCCCGCTCCAGGATCGGCGAGTGCGGCAGGCACTCAACCACGCCGTCGACGTGCCGCTGCTGATCGAGGCGGTTCTCGGCGGCAAGGCGACGGAGACACCCGCGCTCGTCCCCCGCGGCGCCTTCGGATTCGACCCCTCCGTCAAGCCGTTCACCCGCTCGGTTAAGACCGCCCGCAGACTACTGGCCGAGGCCGGATATCCGAACGGCTTCTCCACGACCCTCACTGCGTCCAATGTCGACTCCAACGTCGCGGAGGCCATCTCGGGACTCCTGGCCCGAGCGGGAGTGCGCGCACGCGTCAACCTCCTCGACCCAGGCACGTACTCAGCCCGGCTCACCTCCGACAACCGGGGAGCGCTCGGCCCCATGTACCTGGCGGCCAGCACCGTGTGGACGATGGACGGACAGAGCATCGTCCAGTCGAACGTGCGCAGTGACCGGCGCCAGAGCCGCTGGCACTCCGCGGAGGCCGACCGCCTCATCGACGTCGAGGAACTCTCCGAGGACCCCGAGAAGCGCAAGCAGGCGTTCTCCGACCTGCAACGCCTGATGCGCGAGGAAGCGCCCTTCGTCTTCCTCTACCAGATCGACAACATATACGCCCGCAACGAACGGCCCCGCTGGAAACCGGGATCCGCCGGCGTACTGGCCATGGAGAGCGCGGAGGTCTCCCGATGAGCCTCACCCTCGACAAGCCGTCCGCTCCGGCGGACAGCCGCCCTCCCCGGCGCGACCGTACCCGGTTGCTGCGCACCGTTCTCCACCGCCTCGGCACCGCACTGCTCGTCCTGCTGTGCACGGCGACGGTGTCCTTCTTCCTCGTACGACTGTCCGGCGACCCGGTCAAGATCATCCTGCCGCCCGACGCCACAGCCGAACAGGAGAGCGCGCTGCGTGCCTCCCTTGGTCTCGACCAGCCGCTGCTCACCCAGTACCTCGACTTCCTCTGGGGACTTCTCCGATTCGACTTCGGCGACTCGCTCGTCTACGGCCAGCCCGTCAGCGAGATCCTCGCCGACAGGCTGCCCGCCACCATCCAACTGGCCGCCGCGGCACTGGCGGTGACCCTCGTCATCGCCATCCCCGCGGGCATCTTCGCCGCCATGCGGCGCGGCCGCGGTTCGGACCACACCGTGATGACCGGCGTCCTGATCGGCCAGTCCACCCCGCCGTTCTGGGTCGGCATCCTGCTCATCCTGGTCTTCGCCGTCTGGCTGCACGTCCTGCCCGCGTCCGGGTACGGAAACTTCGCCAACCTGGTCCTTCCGGCGGTGACCCTCGCCGTCTACTCCGTCGCCGTCGTCGCGCGCCTGCTGCGGTCCTCGCTGATCGACGTCCTGTCCTCCGACCACATCCGCACCGCCCGCGCCAAGGGCTTCGGCCCGCTGAAGGTGGTGCTCACCCACGGCATGCGCAACGCCTCGCTGCCGGTGGTGACCGTGGTCGGCCTGGAGGTGGGCAACCTGCTGGGCGGGGCGATCCTGACCGAACGGGTCTTCTCCTGGCCGGGCGTCGGACAGCTCACCGTCGAGGCGATCTCCAACCGCGACTTCCCGCTCGTCCAGGCCACCGTCCTGTTCTTCGCCGCCACCTTCGTCGTGGTGAACCTGCTCGTCGACCTCTCCTACAGCTTCCTCGACCCGAGGGTGAGGACGTCTCGATGACCGTCATGTCACCTATCGCGACCGACCGGACCCCGGCGCAGGCCCCGGCCGACGACTCCCGGTCCGTCGTGCTGCGCGCACTGCTGCGCAACAAGCTCGCCGTCGCCTCGCTCACCGTGCTCGCGCTCCTGCTGGCGGCGGCCGTGTTCGCGCCGCTCATCGCGCCCTACGACCCCAACGCGCAGAACCTCCTGCTGAGGCTGCGTCCGCCCGCCTGGCACGACGGCGGCAGCAGCGCCCATCTCCTGGGCACCGACCAGCTGGGCCGCGACATGCTCTCGCGGGTCATCCACGGCGCCCGGGTCTCCCTCCTGGTCGGCGCCGGAGCCGCCCTGCTGGCCGGTGTGATCGGCACGGCCGTGGGGCTGACTTCCGGATACTTCGGCGGCTGGGCCGACCGCACCCTCATGCGGCTCGCCGACGTCCAGCTCGCCTTCCCCTCGCTGCTCCTCGCCCTGGCGATCGTCGGCTTCGTCGGCTCCAGCCTCTGGTACGTGATCCTCATTCTCGGCTTCACCGGCTGGGTCTCCTACGCCCGCGTCGTACGCTCCGAGGTGATGTCGCTGCGCTCGCGTGACTTCGTCACCGAGGCCCGCGCGATCGGCGTCACCGACGTCACGATCATGCGCCGGCACCTGCTGCCCAACGTGATGGCGCCCCTGGCGACCATCGGCACCCTGCACGTCGCCGCCGCGATCGTCGCCGAGGCGTCCCTCAGCTACCTCGGCCTGGGCGTGCCCAAGGAGACGGTCACCTGGGGCGGCATGCTCTCCGACGGCCAGCTCTACCTGGGAACCTCCTGGTGGGTCGCCGTCTTCCCCGGCATCGCGCTGATGCTCACCTCCCTCGCCATCAACATCACCGGCGACGCCCTGCGCGACGTCGCGGACCCGAAGGCCTACCGCCGATGACCACGAACCGACCGACCACCGAACAGAGCCGGGGACCGGCGCAGGACGAGCCGCTGCTCCGGATCAAGGGCCTCCGCGTCGACTTCCGGCTGGAGACCTCCATCGTGCACGCCGTCCAGGACATCTCCTTCGACGTCCGCGCCGGCGAGACCCTCGCCGTGGTCGGAGAGTCGGGCAGCGGGAAGACCGCCACCGCACTGTCCGTCCTGCGCCTCAACCCCAGCCCGCCGTGCGTCTACGCGGGCGGCGAGATCGTCTTCGACGGGCGCGATCTGCTCAAGCTCTCCGAGAAGGAGCTGGGACGCATCCGAGGTCGCGACATCGCCATGGTCTTCCAGGACCCGATGACGTGCCTCGACCCGCTCCAGCGCGTCGGCGCCCAGGTCGCCGAGGTGCTCAGGCACCACACCGGCATGTCCCGGGCCGAGGCGAGGGAGGCCGCGCTGGCCGCCCTGGACGAGGTCGGCATCCCCGACCCGGCCTTGCGCTACCGGCAGTACCCCCACGAACTGTCCGGCGGCCTGCGCCAGCGCGTGATGATCGCCACCGCTCTGGTCGCGCGGCCCCGGGTGCTCATCGCCGACGAGCCGACCACCGCGCTCGACGTCACCGTCCAGCGGCAGATCCTCGACCTTCTGGTCACCCTCCAGCACAGGCACAACATGGCTGTCGTGCTCATCACCCACGATCTCGCGGTGGTGGCGGAGACCGCCGACCGCGTCGTGGTCATGAACAAGGGCAAGGTCGTCGAAACCGGCGACGTCCTCGACGTCTTCGACCGTCCGGCCGACGACTACACCCGCAAACTGCTGGCCGCGACACCGCGATTGGAGGCGGCATGACCACCGAAACCGCTCCCCGGACGCCCGCGACCGCCAAGGTCCTCCTCGAACTGGTCGGCCTGCGCAAGGAGTTCGGCACCAGAGAGGTCAACGTCGCCGTCGACGACGTGTCGCTGCAAGTCCACGAAGGCGAGACCCTGGCCCTGGTCGGCGAGTCCGGCTGCGGCAAGACCACCCTGACCCGCCTGCTCCTCAAGCTCATCGACCCCACGGCGGGCAGCGTGCGCTTCGACGGACGGGACCTCGCCACGCTCTCCGCGGCCGAGATGCGCACCGTTCGCCGTCAGATGCAGGTCGTCCTGCAGGACCCGTACTCCAGCATGAACCCGCGCATGCGTATCAGCGACATCGTTGCCGAACCACTGGTCACGCACGACCCGGCGGCCCGCGGGCGGCGTGTCAGGGCCCGCAACCGGGAGCGGGTCGGGGAACTGCTGGAGGCCGTCGGCCTGAGCGCCGGCATCCAGGACCGCTACCCGCACGAGTTCTCCGGCGGCCAGCGTCAGCGCGTGTCCATCGCGCGGGCCCTCGCTCTCGAACCGCGCCTGCTGGTACTGGACGAGCCGACCAGCGCGCTTGACGTCTCCGTGCAGGCCACCGTTCTGGACCTGCTCGCGGAACTTCAGCAACGCCTGGGGCTCACCTATGTCTTCGTCTCCCACAACCTCGCCGTCGTACGCCAGGTCGCCGACCGGGTCGCGGTGATGCGCGACGGACGCCTGGTCGAGGTCGGCGACGCGGCGACGGTGTTCCACACCCCCGAACACCCCTACACGCGGCGGCTGCTGGACGCGGTGCCGGCCCTCGACCCGCGCCGGGGCCGCCGCGCCGCGGAGCGCGTGCCCGTGACGAGCGAAGAGAGCCGATGACCGCCCAGGCACTACCCGTGCGACAGCACCAGCCCGGCGCCTCCGAGCAGCGCGACATCGTCGACGGCGGCCGTACTGACCAGCACCCGTGGCTGCTCGGCACCCGAGAAGGCGACAGCGGCCCGCAACCGTTCCTCGACCACCGCACGGAAGCGTTCCCCGCCCTCGCGGGCCTCGCCGTGCAGGATGAACAGCCCCGGCGCGAACAGCTGCTGGACGTTCACCAGCCCCAGGGCGAGGTTTTGCGCGTACTCCTCGACCACCTGTCCGGCCGGCTCGTCCCCGCGGCGCACCAGCGAGGCGAGCGAGACGTCGTCCCCCAGGCCCACGGCACGTGCCCGGGCACGCAGCCAGCCGGTGGTGGCGACGGTCTTCCAGCAGCCGCGGTTCCCGCAGGTGCAGCGCTCGCCGCCCGCCGACACGGTCATGTGGGCGCCGCTGCGGCCGCCGGGCGGCGCCATCACGTCGCCGTCGTAGAGGACACCCACGCCGAGGACCTCGCCGGTGGAGACCGAGGCGAAGGTACGCCGCCCGCGGCCCGCACCGAACCAGCGGTCGCCCAGCACCTGGAGGCGCGCCCGGTGCTCGACGCGTACGCTCGCGCCGGTGAGCGCGCCCAGGCGCTCCGTCACGGGATACCCGTGCAGGGCGGGAACGTCGTTGACCTCGCGGATCAGACCCGTCAGCGGGTCGACCAGTCCGGCGGCGGCCACCCCCACACCCCTGAGGTCCTGCCCGGCGAAGACCACGGCCGCCTCGGCCAGTGCGGTGTCGATGTCCGCGGGGGTCGCGCCGGACGCGTCGTACGCGATCTCGACACGTTCCAGGATCCGGCCCGCCCCGGACAGCACCGCCGCCCTGACACGACCCGGCACCAGTTCGACGGCCCCCAGCGTCTGCGACGCACGGGGAGCTGTCGGTTGCGTCTCGGCCTCGGTGACCAGTCGCAACGGAGAACGTTTGTGGACCATGCGCCGACTCTGCCATGGGCCCGTTTCGGAGAGGTAGCACCGTGAGCCAATCGAGACTCAGCGAACTGACCTGGCATGAGGTACGCCGGGCCGGCGAGGACGGCATCGCCCTGCTGCCCATCGGATCGCAGGAGCAGCACGCCGCGCACCTCCCCATGGGCACCGACACCCTCCTCGTCGAGGAGGTCGTCGACCGGGCGCTGCACATGCTCGCTCGGGAGGCGTCCGGGCCCGACGTGGTGCGGCTGCCGGTGCTGCCCTTCGGGCACAGTCCGCACCACCTGTTCGCCGCCGCCGTCTCGCTGTCCGCGGCCACCCTGGGCGCGGTCCTGGACGAGGTCCTGGACTCGCTGGTGACCAGCGGCTACCGCCGCGTCATGGTCGTCAACGGGCACGGTGGCAACGACGAGATCATGCGGCTGGCGGTGAAGCGGTTCGCGCTGCGTTCCGAGGTCACCGTCGCGGCCTGCTCCTACTGGAACCTCACCGCGGGCCAGGACGACGCGGGCCGCCCCGAGGTCACCCCCGGCCACGCCGGATGGTTCGAGACGTCGCTGATGCTGGCGGCCCACCCCGGCCTGGTGCGCACACCGGTACCGGCGCGCACCCCCGTGGAACCGCCGCCCCTGTTCGACAACCCGCCGCATCCGGGCCTGACCGTGGAGCGGCACGGGGAGTGGGCCCGGGTCGGTGGTGCCACGGACGACCCCTCCGGCGCCGACGGCGTCCCCGGAGAACAACTGCTTCAGGACAGGGCGCGTGGACTGGCCCGCGCCATCGCGGCCTTCGACGCGGCCACGCGCTGAGGACGGCCGCGGCCTCCGCCCCACCGGACGCCGCGCAGGCCGCCACCCCGCAACTTGCAAGGAGAGAAAATGAAGATCACTGACGTCGACGTGTGGGTCGTCAACCTCCCACTGGTCAATCCCTTCACGAGTTCCTTCGAGACCAAGACGGGTGAGACCCGCACCGTAATACGCATCCGCACCGACGAGGGCGTCGAGGGCTGGGGCGAGACGATGTGGGGCAGGCCGGTGGCCGCGATCGTGCGGTCGATGGCCTCGGACCTGATCGGAACCAGCCCGTTCGCGCTGGAGAGCTTCCACCGCAAGCAGCACATGGTGCCGTTCTTCTACGGCTACCTCGGCTACGCCGCGATCGCGGCCGTCGACGTGGCGTGCTGGGACGCGATGGGCAAGGCCACCGGGCAGTCCGTCACCGACCTGCTGGGCGGCCCCGTCCGCGACGAGGTGTCGATCACTGCGCTGATCACTCGGGCCGACGCATCCGGTGCCGAGCGGACCGACCTGCCGAAGGCCATGGCGGAGCACGCCGTGCGCGTGGTGGGCGAGGGCGGTTTCCAGGCCGTCAAGCTCAAGGGAACCCGCGACGCCGAGGGCGATGTCGCCATCCTGCGCGCGGTGCGCGAGGCACTGCCCGAGGTGAACCTGCGCGTCGACCCGAACGCCGCCTGGTCCGTGCCGGACTCGGTACGCGCCGGAATCGCGCTGGAGGAACTCGACCTCGAGTACCTGGAGGACCCGTGCGTCGGCATCGAGGGCATGAGCCAGGTGAAGGCCAAGGTGCGCATCCCGCTGTGCACCAACATGTGCGTCGTCCGCTTCGAGGACTTCGCGCCCGCCATGCGGCTGAACGCCGTAGACGTCATCCACGGTGACGTCTACAAGTGGGGCGGCATCGCCGCGACGAAGGCTCTCGCCGCGCACTGCGAGACCTTCGGGCTGGGCATGAACCTGCACAGCGGCGGCGAACTCGGCATCGCCACGGCAGCACACCTCGCCGTCGTCTCGAGCACCCCGGTGCTCTCCAGGGCGATCGACAGCATGTACTACCTGCACGCCGACGACATCATCGAGCCGCTGCACCTGGAGAACGGCAGGCTGCGCGTGCCGGCCGGCCCCGGTCTCGGAGTGACCGTGGACGAGGACAAGCTGCGGCACTACGCCGCGGTCAACGAGCGGGAAGGCGACCTGACCGGATGAGCGAGCCGACGGTCAAGCAGGCGGTCCACACACCCTCGGCACCCCGTCCCGCGGGGGCCTACTCCCAGGGTGTGGTGGCGGGCGGATTCCTCTACACAGCGGGCTTCGGTCCCCAGGACCCGGCCACCGGCGAGACACCGGAGGGCGTCGCGGCGCAGACCACCCAGGTGCTGCGCAACATCGGCGCGGTGCTCGCCGAACACGGCCTGACGATGCGGGATGTCGTGAAGGTCACCGCGCACCTCCAGCATCTGGAGCGGGACTTCTCCGAGTACGACGCCGCCTACCGCGCCTTCTTCGTGGAGCCGTACCCGGTGCGCACCACCGTCGGCTCGGACCTGATGAACATCCTCGTCGAGATCGACGTGGTGGCCGTCCTGCCCGGTCACTGACGGTGCGCCCGCACGGGTTCACCGTGGCCCGCCGACACCTCGGCCGCATTTCCCGGGATCGTCCGCAGCCCCGGGTGCGCGACACAACCGGCAAAGCGCGCGACCGGCCTCGCCGCGGTCTGCTCCACGCGGCCGGAAAGAGCCCGGGACCGGGGGCGGCAGCACGGTGACCCACCGGTGTGCGTGCGTCGTACGCTGAGCAATGATCGAGACCGTGTGGCGGCACTGTCACCAGGTGGCAGTGCCCCACCGGTCCACCGAGGAGACAGAACACCATGCCCCTACTGGAGCCCAAGCCGGCGAGCCTCCGCCCCAAGGCGGTTCGCTCCGCAGCCCACGACCGGGTCCCCGACGCTCAGGCCGGAGGCACGCCCGAACAGCTCCGCGCGGAGCTGACCGCCCTGCTGGGAGCGGACAGAGTCCGATGGAAGGTCTCCGACCTCGTCAAGTACGCCTCCGACGCCAGCCCTTACCGGTTCCTTCCTCAGGTCGTCGTACTCCCCGAGAACGTCGACGACATCGCGGCGATCATGTCGTACGCGCGCGCCAACGGCCGGGAGGTCGTCTTCCGGGCCGCCGGCACCAGCCTGAACGGCCAGGCGCAGGGCGAGGACATCCTCGTCGACGTCCGCCGCCACTTCACCGGCATGAAGGTCCTGGACGACGGGGCGCGGGCACGTATCCGCCCCGGCACCACCGTCATGCGGGCCAACGCGACCCTCGCCCGGTACGGCAGGCTGCTGGGCCCGGACCCCGCCAGCGCCATCGCCTGCACCGTCGGCGGTGTCGTCGCCAACAACGCCTCCGGCATGACCGCCGGCATCACCCGCAACTCCTATCGCACCTTGTCCTCGTTGACCTTCGTCCTGCCGAGCGGCACCGTCGTCGACACCGCGGATCCCGGGGCGGACGAGATGCTGGCGCGCGCCGAGCCGGACCTGTGCGCCGGACTCATGGCCCTCAAGGCGGAGATCGAGGCGGACGCGGAGCTCACCGCTCGCATCCGCGCCAAGTACGAGATCAAGAACACCAACGGGTACCGGCTCGACGCCTTTCTGGACGGTGCCACGCCGGTGCAGATCCTGCGCGGGCTGATGGTCGGCTCCGAGGGCACCTTCGGTTTCATCGCCGAAGTCGTCTTCGACACGCTGCCGCTGGACCGCAAGGTCTCCACGGGGCTGCTGTTCTTCCCCACACTCACCGCCGCCGCGGCCGCCGTGCCCCACTTCAACGAGGCGGGAGCGCTCGCCGTAGAGCTGATGGACGGCAACACACTGCGGGCCTCGGTGAGCGTCCAGGGGGTGCCCGCGGACTGGGCCGACCTGCCGCAGGAGACCACGGCACTGCTGGTGGAGTTCCGTGCGCCGGACGACGCGGGGCAGGAGGCGTACGAGCGGGCCGCGGCCGCGGTCGTCGCGGGACTGGACCTCGTCGCGCCGGTCGCCTCCGTGACCAACGAGTTCACCCGTGACGCCAAGGCCATCTCCGGCTACTGGAAGGCCCGCAAGGCCTTCGTCACCGCGGTCGGCGGCTCACGTCCGGCGGGCACGACGCTGATCACCGAGGACTTCGCGGTTCCTCCGTCCCGGCTGGCCGACGCCTGCGAGAACCTGCTGCGGCTCCAGGCGGAGCACGGATTCGACGCGGCCGTCGCGGGCCACGCGGCCCACGGCAACCTGCACTTCCTGCTGGCCTTCGACGCGTCGAAGGCGTCCGACGTCGACCGGTACGCCGCGTTCATGGACGACTTCTGCCAGATGACCGTCGAACGGTTCGACGGCTCACTCAAGGCGGAGCACGCCACCGGGCGCAACATCGCCCCGTTCCTGGAGATGGAGTGGGGGCCCAAGGCCACCGAGCTGATGTGGCGCACCAAGCAAATCATCGATCCCGACGGCGTGCTGGCGCCGCGGATCGTCCTCGACCGCGACCCCGAGGCCCACCTGCGAGGGCTCAAGACCATCCCCCAGGTCGAGCTGATCGCCGACCCCTGCATCGAGTGCGGTTTCTGCGAACCCACCTGCCCCAGCCACGACCTGACCACCACCCCACGCCAACGCATTGTGCTGCGCCGGGAGATGCTGCGCCAGCCCGGCGGCTCGCCGGTCGAGGACGAACTCCTCGCCTCCTACGGCTACGACGCCGTCGACACCTGCGCGGGCGATTCCACCTGCAAGATCGCCTGCCCGGTCGGCATCGACACCGGCGCCATGATGAAGGACTTCCGGCACCAGCGGCACTCTCCGCGTGAGGAGCGGATCGCGGCGGTCACGGCGAACCGGTTCAAGACCGTGGAGACCTCGGCGCGCCTGGCGGTCGCCGCGGCCGACAAGATGAGCGACCGGCTGCTGACGGCCGTCACCGGCCTCGCCCGCAAGACCGTACGGCCCGACCTGGTACCCGAGTGGCTTCCCGAGATTCCCGGGGCGGCCCGCAAGATGCCCCTCACCACCCGGAACGGAGCAAGCGCCGTCTACTATCCCGCGTGCGTCAACCGGATCTTCGGCGGCTCCGGGGGCGACGGCACCCGCTCCCTGCCGGAAGCCGTGGTCGAGGTGTCGGCCCGGGCCGGGAAACCGGTGTGGATCCCGGACGACGTGAGCGGAACGTGCTGCTCGACAATCTGGCACTCCAAGGGATACGACGACGGCAACACCGTGATGGCCAACCGCATCGTCGAGGCCGCCTGGCGCTGGACCGACGGCGGACGCCTGCCGCTGGTCGTCGACGCCTCGTCCTGCACGCTCGGCATCGAGCACGAGGTCGTCCCGTATCTCACCGACGCCAACCGGGAACTGCACCGGCAGCTCACGGTCGTCGACTCCGTCGTCTGGGCCGCCGAGGAACTCCTGCCGCACCTGACGATCCGGCACAGGACCGGCTCGGCGGTCCTGCACCCGACCTGTTCGATGCAGCACCTGGGTGACGTCGAGCAGCTGCGCGCGGTCGCCGAGGCGGTGGCCGAGGAGGTCGTCATCCCGGACGACACGGGGTGCTGCGCGTTCGCCGGCGACCGCGGGATGCTGCACAAGGAGCTGACGGCGTCGGCGACGGAGAAGGAGGCCGCGGAGGTCACCTCTCGTGAGTACGACGCCCACCTGTCTGCCAACCGTATGTGTGAGATCGGCATGGACCGGGCCACGGGCCGCGAGTACTACTCGGCCCTGATTGGGCTGGAACGCGCGACTCGTCCCTGAAGTCGGCCCCCACAGCCGCACGACGGACACATCGACGAGACCGGGCGGCGGCGGTTGCGTCCCTCACGGGCCGGAGGGGCAGCGCGAGCCGTCGCCGGCCTCAGCAACGAACGTAGGGCAGCAACGAAAATAGGGCGGAGACCAAACGCTGCCGACGTGGGCGACACGCAGTGCGTCGTGCCCGCGGTGACGTCATTGCTCTGCGTGTGACCGGGTGAGTCCGGCGCTGACCTTGCTCAGCATCTGCCCCAAGAGGTGGAAGGCTCGCGCCCTTGTCGGCGCTCCGCGCGCTGTGCCCGTCCAGTAGGCATCGGTGAACGTCTCGGTTGCCGCTAGGATCCGGTCCTCGTCCCGGGCTGCGAACACGAGGACGAAACGCACATAGTCGCCGATGTCGGTGCCCAGCGGGTACTGGTCCGCGAAGTTGCACAGGCGTGAGGTCAGGGCGGGCAGCGTTCGGTCCGTCGGGAACACCACGGCGAGGCCTGCGAACGCCAGTCGGACCGCCGGGCATTCGGCCGGCCATCGGGCCAGCAGGTCAGGCGTGCAGGACTCGACGGCGCTGCGGGCCCGGGCCTCGCTCTCGGAGTCGGCATGCCGCGGAGTCGACGGCCAGCTCCCGGCGTGGCGGTCCCCGACGGTGGCGGCGCTGAACAGCAGGTGCACTGCTTCGAACCGTTGCCGGGCGGGCACCCGGTCGTCGACGGCCAGGGCCGCGAGCAGCGTGATGCCGTCGGCGGTGTCCGGCTGACAGGTGTCCTGGTGGAGGATCTCGTTGTAGAAGTCGCCAAGGAAGCGTCGATCGTCCCAGGAGGGGTCGACCTCCCAGTCGAACAGCATCGCGGCCTGTGGAGGGCGCCCGTCCGGCAGGCGGTCGGCGATGACGGCCCGGAAGAGCTGCCGGATCGGCGGACCGGAGGCGATAGCGTCACGTAGCGGATCGCTCTCGGTCGGCTCGGATGCGGCGTGCGACTCCATGATCAGCGCAGCCTATTGCAGCCCTCCGGGCCGCCTGCCCGCCGCCAGTGACTCGTCTCGCACTGGCGGCTGACCTTCCTGCCTCGATCCCCGCTGCTTTCACCGCGACCGGCATCGACAGCGCGCCGCGCTGGGCGAACTTCGTCAGGCGCCACTGAACCGACTACATCGCCGCCGTCGAAGCAACAGCCGGCTACGCCCTGCTCATCGCCCGCACGAACGCTCTCGGTACCTCCCACGTGGCCACCTGGGACCTGCCCGCGGCGCCCGTCGTCGTCGCCGACGCGCGCCGCCGGGCCGCCGACCAGCTCACGACCTGGGGTCTGCAGGATGCCGTCCCGACCACTGAGCTGATCGTCAACGAGCTGGTCACCAACTCCATCCGGCACGCCCAAAGCCCCCATCCAACTGCGGATCATCCGCAACACCGCTCTGATCTGCGAGGTCTCCGAGGCCAGCAGTACTGCTCCGTATCCGCGCCGCGCCCGTGTCCTGGACGAGGGCGGCCGTGGTCTGTTCCTGGTCGGCCAGCTCGCCGAGCGCTGGGGTACCCGTCCCATGTCGACCGGCAAGACCATCTGGGCGGAGCAGCCCCGACCGTTCCCTCGCCCGCGGCCCCGGCGCCTGCCCGCCGGGAGACCACACACAGCGGATCACGTGGTGGAGCCACGCAAAAACGACCATGAGCACCCCGCGCAGCGGACCGGCGGGTTCCGCCCGGCCTACCAAGCACGCGGCGACGACCCGATCATGGCGGAGCTGTAACCGAATCGCCCGACGGAGGAGCACGAGCAGGTCGGCCAAGCGGTCCGCCGCGGAGGGTTGTCGGCGTCACAGAGAGACGATCAGCGTCTCCGCGCTCCCACAGCAGCCAGGAACTTTCGGACGTCATGGACCCCACCGGTGCCGGTTGGAGGACTTGGAGGGCGTGGCGGCCGGCCCTCTACTCAGGGCCTGCGCCGTGCCATCGCCTACGGCGCGGAGGTGATTCGTGACGTCGACGACGCCGTCGACACTCTCGGACAGGCGTACAGCGATGGGGATGAGGCTGCTCTGCGGCACGGTGCCGCTGAGCGTCACCCGTCCGTCGGTGACTTGGACGGTGACCGCGCCGGGGTCCAGGCCGAGGGTTCGGGTGAGAACCTCCGTCGTGATTTCCTCGCGGATGGCCGGGTCTCGCCGCAGGAAGACGTGCAGCAGGTCACCACGGCTGACGATGCCCACCAGAAGTCCGGCGTCGTCCACGACGGGCAGCCGTTTGACGTGGTGGCGGGCCATGGCACGGGCTGCCTCCACGACCGACCACTGCGGTCGCGCCGTGACGGCCGGACTGGTCATCAACCCCTCGGCGGTCAACGCGTGGGCCTTGGCGCGTTCTGCGGACAGCAGGTGCGCCGCGGCCAGATGTCCGCCCGGATCAGCCTGACTCTCCTGTTTGCGCAGCAGGTCCGCCTCCGACACCACGCCGATCGGGCGGCCCTGGTCGTCGACGACCGGTACCGCCGTGATGTTGTACTCCGCGAGGTGCTGGACGATGTCCTTGAAGCCTGTGTCCCGCCGCACGCTCACAACCGCCGTGGTCATGAGGTCGCCGACCATTCGATGCAGCATGTGACCTCTCCCTCCTCAGGCGCTTGCGGCACAGATCCTCTCTCCACTGTCCGCCTCTTGGAGGCCCCCCGCACTGTCCCCTCGAGAGTCACGGCCGACACCTGGCACTCGGCGTCGCCCCAGAGGTCAGCGGGCTTGGGCCGTTCTGCCGTTGTGCCGGGGCGCAAGCATGGCTGACCTGACTCTATGAGGGCCGGGCCCCCTTTCCTGCTCAGCCCGGCGGTACCTACTGTCCGGGTAAGTGCGAGCTCGGGAAGGAGGCCCTCGATGTCTGTCTACGTCGGTATCGACGTGCATCGCAAGCGCTCGCAGATCGCCGTGGTGGGTCACGACGGTGCGGTGCGAGTGAACCGGAACGTGCCCAATGGCGTCCGCACCGTTCTGGGGGTCATCGGGGACCTGCCGATC
>NZ_JBQQCE010000211.1:0-16026 GCF_052245645.1 Streptomyces sp. KR55
CCGCAACCCCGCTTACGCAGGCGCCGCCGTCTTCGGCAAGACCCAGGTCCAGCACGAGCCTGCCGGGCTGAACCGCCGGGCACGCCTGGAAGGCCGGGCCACCCCACGCCCGGTCAAGACCATCGACCGGCCCCGCGAGGAATGGATCGCCATCCCCGTTCCCGCGCTCATCACCCCTGCGACCTTCGAACGCGCCGCGAAGCGGCTTCAGGACAACAAGCGCTTCGCCTCCCGCAACACCAAGGTCCCTTCCCTGCTGCAGGGCATAGCGGCCTGCGCGAGCTGCGGATACGGCTACTACCGCACCTCGACCCGCACCACCAACAAGAAGATCTACTACTACCGGTGCCTGGGCTCTGACGACTACCGCTACGAAGGCGGCCGCGTCTGCACCAACAAGCCAGTCCGTGCCGACTACCTCGACACTCTCGTCTGGGAGCACGTCACGGGCCTGCTCGCCGACCCCGCCCTGATCCGCACGGAGATCGACCGGCGCCTGGAGCAGGCCCGCACCGCAGACCCAGCCCGACGCGAACGCGCCCGCCTGGAAACCGCCCTCACGGCGGCCACCCGCAGCATCTCCCGCATGATCGAGGCATACCAGGAACAGCTCATCACCATCGATGAACTGCGGGCCCGCATGCCCGAACTCCGGGCCCGCGAGGCTGGCCTGCGCGGTCAGCTCGATGCACTCATCGCCCAGCTCGCTGACCGCGATGCCTACCTCAAGCTCACCCACGACCTGGAAGGCTTCCTTTCCCAACTCCGCGCCAACAACCGGACAGCCACGGTTCCCGAACGTCAACGCGTGCTCCGGCTCCTGGTCCAAGACGTCCTCATCGGCCCGGAGAAGATCGCCATCCGGCATCGCATCCCGATCCGCGAGCACACCCCAGCCGAACACGGTCAGTCACCGGATTCCGACGCAGAGGGCGACATGCGCCCGAGTTACCCATTGCGTTGGAGGCGTGCTGTCCCCGCTGCTGGCGAACATCGCCCTGTCGGTGCTCGACGAGCACCTGCACGGGCCCTGGAAGCCGGGCGGGACGATGGCCACCGAAGGCAAACGCGCCTACCGGCGCCGCAAAGGTCAACCGACGTGGCGGGTCGTCCGCTACGCGGACGACCTCGTCGTCCTGGTGTTCGGCACCGAGACCGACACCGCGGCACTGCGCGAAGAAGCCGCCGGTGTGCTCGAACCGTTGGGTCTGCGTCTGTCGCGGGCCAAGACGCGGATCGTGCACATGAGCGACGGGTTCGACTTCCTGGGCTTCCGCATCCAGTGGAAACGCAAAGGGGGGACGAACAAGTGGCACGTCTACACCTTCATCGCCGACCGGCCCCTCCGGTCGCTGAAGGCGAAGATCCGTGCCATCACGGGCAGGACATCGCAGCAGGATCTTGCCGCCGTACTGATCAGACTCACCCAGATCATGCGCGGTTGGGCCAACTACTTCAAGCACGCGGTCGCCAAGCATGTCTTCAGCAAGCTTGACGCCTTCGTGTGGTGGCGACTGATCCGCATGCTGCGGGCCCGTCACCGCTGGAGTTGGGGCGACGTCCGTCGCCGGTTCACCACCCCCACGGGGCGATGGAAGCCGATCGCGGCAGACGGGATCGAACTGTTCCGGATTGCCTCGGTCACGGTCAGCCGTTACCGATACCGGCCCACGATCCCCACCCCATGGCAGCCTGCGAACCCCGTCTGACGACAGAGACCGTGGAGAGCCCGTTGCGTTGAGAGGCGCACGACGGGTTCGGCGAGAGGCCCGGAGAAACGGACCGGGAGCAATCCCGGCACCGCGCTCCGGGCCTACTCAGCGGAGCGGTCGCGGAGGGTCACCGCGGTGTTCGATTGCGAGGGTCGGTTTCACGTGAGACCGCGCACACCGTGCCGCACGACAAACGAGGATGACGCTCCGTCAGGTGTGTGACGGTCTCCACCGTGGTCCGCTGTGGCCGGTGACGGTGCTTGTCATGCAGGCCGACGCATCATTCTGGGACTCTCTCGTGTTCGGCGGGATCGACGACGTGGACGTCGAGGCGGTGACCGCTGCCTTCGGCACGGTCGACGTGACGGCAAGAGGGCGGGCAGCCGGCGCGGCATGTCCGGACTGTGGCCGCTTCTCGGGCCGGGTGCACGACTTTTACCAGCGCAGGCTGAAGGATCTTCCGCTCGGCGGGCAGAGCGTCGTGATCCGGCTGACGGTCCGGCGTTTCATCTGCTGCGGGGCGGACTGCCCGCGTCGTACGTTCGCCGAGCCGTTCGCTCGGCTGACCACCCATACGCGCGCTTCACCACGCGGCTCAACCACGTTCTGGGACGTGTCGGGCTCGCGCTCGCCGGACGGGCCTGCGCCCGCCTGACGAGCCAACTTGGCATCAGTGCGGGGCGGATGACCTTGCTGCGCAGGGTCATGGCACTGCCGGATCCGCTGTTCAGCACGCCGCGCGTGCTGGGTGTGGACGACTTCGCGATCCGCCGGGGGCAGACCTACTCCACCCTCTTGACCTGCGGAGAAACCCATCGCGTGGTCGATGTGCTCCCGACACGCGAGGCGGGACCGCTGGCCGCGTGGCTGACCACCCACCCCGGTGTGGAGATCATCTGCCGGGACCGGGCAGGCGCCTACGCCGAGGGAGCCCGGCTCGGCGCCCCCGACGCTCTCCAGGTCGCCGACCGTTTCCACCTGTGGCAGGGCCTCGGCCGGGCCGTGGAGACCTGCGTCGCCGCCCACCGCGAGTGCCTGCGCGCTCCGGCGCCGCCCAGGCCGCCGGACGCTGACACGCCGCCGGACGAGGCGGGGCTTCCCGGCCCGGACCCTGCGGGCCGGCGGGCCCAGCGCAAGAAGGCCGCACACGCCCTGGTCCACGAGCTGCTCGCGCAGGGCCACTCGCGGCGGGCGATCGCCCGGCACCTGGGCTGGGGCCTCAACACCGTGCTGCGGTATGCCCGCGCCGTGCACTGGCAGGACACCCTGCGCGAAACCCGGCCTCGGTCCAGCCGGCTGGACCCCTACAAGCCCTACTTGGAGCGGCGGTTCGCCGAGGGATGCACAAGCGTCACCCGCCTGCACGGCGAACTGCTCGCCGAACACGCCCCCGTCACCTACGCCATGGTCCCCACCTACATTGCAACCCTCCGCGCCTCTCCGCCAGACGCACCGCCCCCGCCGCCGAAGGTGCGGCAGGTGACCGGCTGGCTCACCCGCCATCCCACGACCCTGAACGAGGAAGACCGGGCCGGCCTGAAGGACGTCCTGGCCCGCTGTCCCGAACTGGACACGGCCGCCGGACACGTCCGCAATTTCGGCGAGATACTCACCAGCCGCCTCGGCACCACGCTTCCCGCGTGGATCAACGCCGTCGATGCCAGCCAACTACCCGGCCTCACCGGCTTCGCGCTCCACCTGCTCCGAGACCTCGACGCTGTGACAGCCGGACTCACCCTGGAATGGAGCTCCGGCGGCACCGAGGGCGCCGTGAACCGCATCAAGAAGATCAAAAGACAGCTCTACGGTCGAGCCGGATTCGAACTGCTCCGCAAGATGATCCTCCTTCAGTGAACCCTTGTCGGTAACGTCGCCTGACGGTTCGTGACCTCTGTTCAGGTGGTGCGGCCGTGTTCAAGCTGGAGCAGGACGAGGGCGGCACGGGCCAATACTCTGAGTCCCGTCCGCACTATCTGGGAGAGTCATGACAAGTAGGTTCACCGAGTTGGCCGTTGACTGCCACGATCCGGAGAGACTCGCGGCCTTCTGGTGCGAGGTCCTGGACTTCAAGGTGATCGACCGGAGCGAGGGCAAGGTCGAGATCGGCTCCTGGGTGCCGACCGTCGAGGATGTCCGGGCTCGCCAGATGCCGCCCACCCTGCTGTTCATCCAGGTGCCCGAGGGTAAGACCGTGAAAAACCGGCTTCACCTCGACGTCAGCCCGATCGACGGCAGCACCGAGAACGAGGTGACCAGATTGCTCGGCCTCGGCGCTACCAAGACGGATGTGGGCCAAGGCTCAGACCGAAACTGGGTGGTCATGGCAGACCCCGAGGGCAACGAGTTCTGCGTCATACGCACCCTGGCACCGCTGAACTAGGCCGCGAGCAGGCACCCGCCCCGTCACTCACCGCAGCCTCACGTTGCCGAGAAGACCTCAGTAGCCCTCCGCGACCGCTCCCCAAGATCTGTGCCAGAACCCCGTTTTCGACTACGAAGCCACCCTGGGGACCTACGCAAGGGCGTTCGGGACCTCGTGCATCCACGAGCACGCGAGCGTCCGATGCCCGCTCCTCCGGCCCGAGCCGTCGCAGCGAGACCGGCTGATCGAGATTCGCGACAACCTGACCGATCGGGTCGCCGAAGCCCAGCCGGGGGGCGGCTCGGCGAGGTTGAAGGCCTTGAGACCAGCCTGGCCGGCGCCGAGGACAAGCCGGCCCAACCCGATGCCGCTCTCAAGGCCACAGTCACCCACCTGGGCTTGCCGACCTTCGGCCAGGTTGCCGGACGGTCCGGTGGCCCTGGCCTTTTGTCATGAACCGGTTTCAGTGGCTGCGCCATGAGCCGCATCAGTGTCACGGAGGGCCATCTCCTGGGCTTCAGGGTGAGCGGCCGTCGGCGGCGCGTCGCGCGGGGCCGGAAGCTCCCGTCCAAGGCGCGCCAGCGGAGACAAAGCCATCACCGCCGGGGACAGCATCATGCCTGCGGCCGTCACCAGGAGGCTGGTGCGCAGCCCCCACTCCTCCGCGAGAAATCCGCCGAGCAGAGAACCGAGCGGGGTCAACCCCATGCCGACAAACGTGATCGTCGCGGCCGCGCGGCCCTGCATCCCGTCCGGAGTGACGGCCTGCCGGACGGCCATGACCGCGACATTCACCAACTGGCCGCCGAGCCCGAACACGAAGCTGACCGCCAGGAGCGCGGGAACCGTCACCGCAGAGGAGACGTGAAGCGCGGGCACACACAGGAACACGCCGTCGCCGAGTGCCGCCGCGCACACGAGCACCACCCCATAGCCGAACCGGCTCGGCAGGCGGGCGGCCAGCAGCGAGCCCAGCAGCGCGCCCGGTCCCGCCGCCGCGAGTGCCAGCCCTACGACGGTGCCCGACAGGTGCAGTTCGCGCGGCAGGAAGAGTAGATAGACGGTCATCACGGCCGCGAAGGAGAACTGGAAGGCGGCCGAGGCCAGGCACACGGTCCGAAGCGCGGTATCGCCGGCGACGAAACGCATGCCCTCGTGAACCCGCTGCCAGACCCGCGGGGGATGTTCCGCGCGTTCCGGGATCGATTCGGCTCGGCGGATCCGCCGGATCGACACGCACGACAGCGCGAAGAGCAGCGCGTTGGAGGCGGCAGCAATCGGCGCCGACAGCAGGGACGCCAACGCACCTCCGAGAGCGGGACCGCCGATCTGCGCTGCGGACCGGCTGCCCTCGAGCGCGCTGTTGCCTCGCACCAGTTGGTCGCGTTTCACCAGTCGTACGAGAGACACCTGGTATGCCACGTCGAAGAACACGGACAGGGCTCCGACGGCGAAGGCAAGAACAAGCAGCGCGGGCAGTCCGAGCCAGCCGAAGAGGCCGGCCACGGCGGCGGCGCCCAGGACCAGGGCCCGACCGACGTCTGTGAGCACCATCGTCGTGCGGGTCCGCCACCTGTCCACCCACGCGCCGACGAAGAGCGAGAGCAACAGGATCGGCGCTTGCCCCACCGCGCGAAGGACGCCCAGCTCGCCGGCACTGGCATGGAGCGTCAAGACCGCGAAGAGCGGCAGAATCACCAGATTTGCGTGTTCACCGAGCTGGGAGGCTGTCTGCCCCATCCAGAGTCTGCGGAAGTCGACGTCCCGCCACAGGCTCGACGGAACAGATCGACCAGAATCCGATACAGCGGAGGAAGCGGACGGCACGGGGATCCCTCGGGTTGCCGACAACGAGGCCCGTCACCCGGCGCACAACAGGTGCGCCGACGGTTCAGGCAGGGGAAGGCTCGCTGTGCCGCAACATCAAGGGCAGCACGCGATGACAGGCCGGTCACGGCCTACAACGTCAACGCGCGCTCGGAAGACCGACCATGTCTCAGCTCCTCGTGGGTGACTCGCTGCGCCCAAACCCTAGCCGTCGGCGACCCGACGCGAAAGGCGGCCTCGCTCGTCTCTCGCGCAAACCGAGCAGGCGGAACCCGTAGTTCGGAGAAGGTCCGGTGTGCGCCAGCTGCAACACCTGCGAAGGCGGCGGCTACCGGTTCATCAACCGGCCAGGCGCGGTGCGGCATCTCCTGCGGTGCGACGGATGCCGCCGTGAAAGGACCGTGCCATCACGCCACCAACCCGACGTCGTGCTCCAGACGTTCGTGTTCGATCCTCACGGCTCATGTACGGAGCAGCCCCGATACCCGTGGGGTGAGGTGCAGGAAGACGGATCGGTCCGCTTCCGCCTCCTGTACCGGCAGCACTCACCCGCCTACCAGTGGGAGCAGGCCGCGCCCGCCGGCCAGGTCAGGCGACTGGTGAGAGAGTTCGTCGACAAAGCTCCGGAAGCCCCGGACGCCCCTCCCCAGGCCTCCGGCTGACGACGTGGGACGCCGCGGCGCGCGAGCCGGCCCCTGCGCCTTCCCACTGGTGCCGAGCGGATGCCGGCTCCGTCAGGCGGGGTGGTTTCGCGTCTGCTGCTCAGGCATCCACTGCTCGTCCTGTTCGGCCGTCCGTTGCTCAGCGGTGGGATTCAGGCTTGCTGGGCTCCACCGCGAACGCCCTGCCGCTGCGGGCCATGGACGCTGTGAAGCCCTCCAGGAGGCGCCCGGGCGTACTGCCAGGGTGGCCTGGCGACCCGGCGGCCGGTTACACCGTCCCACCCAGGGGGCGAAGGCGATGCTGTGGAGGCAATCTTGCGTGACGCCCCTCCAAGGGGAAACGACGTGGTCTTTTCTGCACAGGGTGGCGGCCGCCTACCGGCTACAGGCAAGTGACCTGACGGCATGGTGGGAGTGGTTTAACCCCGTGCACCAAGGACGTGGTGTGCGTCCCGATGGCGAGGTGCTCCTCGATGCAGTGGCGCAGGGGCAGCCGGCCGGGTGGTGCCATGTGCCGGCGGGGCATCTGGCGCGAACCTTGCGGTCCTGGGCGGCCGGACCGGCAGCGCCAGCCGGCGCTCACCCGAACATGAGCGTTCTCGTCACAGGCGGGGCAGGGCGGAGCGGTCCTGAACAGTGATGTGGAGGGTGTGCAGCGGCTGGATCCGTGCAGGGCGGACGATCTCGAACCAGTCGGTGCCTTCTTTCAAGTGGTGGGAGATGCTGCGGTAGTGGCGCCAGCCGAATCCGATGCCGCTCTGCCATACGGTGTCGCTGTAGTGACTGCCGATGACCGGACCGCCATGGAGGCAGACGGAGTCGAGGGGCCGGGCGGTGGCTTCGAGATGGGCGAGGACGGCTGCTGCGGTGCGGCGCAACGGGCTGCTGTCGGTCCAGCGGGTGAGGGCCTCGCGGGCTGCGGGGTGGGCGGGTTCGGCATCGGGCAGTTGGAGCTGGCGATGCCAGATTGCGGCCAGCTCCCGAAGGGTTCGCGCCGGGACGATGCCGGCTGTTGTGCGGCCCGGTGCTGTCACATCTGTGGTGGCGGGGCCGGGGAGCGGCCCGGTCAGTCGCCGAGTAGCGCAGGCGGCGATCAGGTCGGCGAGGGGACCGCTGGGGCGGCGGCGCTGCCTTCAGAACTTCGACGGTGCAGGCGGCATGAACGTCTTCGTCACCGTCGGCCTGGAGGATGGTGACGGCGCCGACGTCGTCGCGGCCCGGTGCAGCGTGGTAGCCGCGGTCTTTGCCGAGGACCGCGTGGCCGGCTGCGACGAGGCTGCTGCCGCTGCGGCAGTTGACAATTGCGTAACTACAGGACATACCAGTAGATTTCTTGCCGTGGCTTCGAGATGTCACTGGCAGACGGGGCAAAGGATGAGCACAGACGACCGCGTCGCGGTGACGACCGGGATCGCACGACTGCACGCCTCGCCCGGACTCGCCCGGCCCGGCCGACTCGGGCCGGTGACCAACCACACCGGCGTTCTGCCCGACCTGCGCCCGGCCGCACCCGCGCTGCTTGAGGTCGGCGCGCGGCTGGTCGCCCTGTCCGGGCCCGAGCACGGGCTGCACGGGAGCGGTCAGGGCGGCGAGAGCGAGGCCGCTCATGCGGATCCCCCCACCGGTCTGCCGGTCCACGACACGCACCGGTGCAGCGGCGACCATATCGACAAACTGCTGCTCGACAGCGGTGTCGACGCCCTGGTGTACGGCCTGCAGGACATCGGGGCCAGGTTCTACACCTGCGTATGGACCATGTTCGGCCTGATGGCCTCGGCGGCCCGTACGGGCGGACGGCTCGCGGCCGCCGGCCGGCCCGATCCCCTCGGTGGACTCGTCAGCGAGGGCCCGCTGCTCGCCCCGACGTGGGCCGGCTTCTTCGGGCGCGCCGCGGTATCCGTCCGGCACGGGCTCACCTGCGGCGAGCTCGCCTGGTATCTCAACGCCTCGGTCGTGTCCCATGTGGCGAGCAGTGCAGTCGACTTGACGGTGATCCAGGTCGTCGGCCGGCAGCGTGCCGTGGACGCGGAGGCAACCGCCCTGCCGTGGGTCGCGCCCTCGCCGGACATCCCGACGCCCGCTACGGCCACCGTCCACCCCGGGACGTGCCCGTTCGAGGGCAGGAACCTCCCGGAGGGCCGGAGCACCACGCAGCCCTTCGAGATCGTCGGAGCCCCGTACATCGACGCGCGGTTCGCGCCCCCGCTCGCCGAGCTCGACCTGCCGGGTGTGCACTTGCGTGATCTGTGGTTCGTACCGGCGTTCCACAAACACGCCGGGCGGCTGCTGCGCGGAGTCCAGCTCCATGTCACCGACCGCGAGGTCTTCGCTCCCGTACGTACCGCCGTGGCGATGCTCAATACGCTGCGGCGGCTGTATTCGGACCGCTTCGCGTGGCGCGCCGCTGACAGCGGTGTGAAGGGCAGCGGCCAACGTCCCTTCACCGACCTGCTGTGGGTCCGACCGTTTACGGCGTGCCGTCGACGCGGGCGACGACCCACTGCCGACGCCGCCCGGCCGATGGGCCGACGACGACGTGCCGCTATACCCCTGAGACCTGCTGCCGCACCGCGCGACCTGCTGCTGTTGCCCTGACGCCAAGCGGACGCTGACGCAGAGCCGGCAGCCGCCACGGACACCCTGGGCCGAGCCACCCTGCCCCCCACCGAGCAGCCGGGCGCGGACCGCCTCATCGCCCCACGCGCCCTCTGAACCGAACCCTCATCGCCGTGGCGCAGCTCACCCCACACCAGACCGCAGCAGCTCTGCAAGCGACGCCCGACGCCGTCCCTGACCGGTGTATGGAAGGACAACCCCCCCGATGACCGATCGCACAACGACATCCCGGGCCGACATCCGTGGCTTTCGCGCGGGCGACGGACCGCAGGTGGTGGAGGTGTGGCGGCGCAGTGCGCCGGCCGACCCCGTCACTGCGGACCGCTTCCGCTCCCTGGTGCTGCTCGACGCCAACTTCGATCCGGAGGGTCTTCGGGTCGCCGTCGAGGGGGACCGTGTCGTCGGTGCGGCCTACGCGGTGCGCCGTCTGACGCCGATGACCGGCACCGACCTGGAGCCGGAGCAGGGCTGGATCCCGTTCTTCTTCGTCGACCCGGCCGCCCGCAGGCGCGGCCTCGGCCGCCGGCTGCTGGCCGACGCCCTCGACTGGCTGCACCGCCACGGCCGCACCCGGGTGGACTTCTCCTCGTACACCCCGAACTACGTCCTGCCCGGCCTGGACGCCGAGACGTACCCGGAAGCGGCCCTGCTCCTTCAGTCCCTGGGCTTTCGCACGCTGTACGAGGCGGAGGCGATGGACCGTGGCCTGGTGGGCTATCGCTTCCCGGAGGACGTCGCGCGCCGCGTGGAGGAACTGACGGCGCAGGGCTACCGGTTCGCCACCCCGTCCGACGACGACCTGGTGGACCTGTTCGCGCTCGCCGGGAGCCACTTCGGTCCGGACTGGGCCTGCACGATCCGGGCGTGTCTGGCCGCGGGCACGCCGCTCGACCGGATCGTCGTCGTCCGGGACCCTTCGGGCCGCATGGTCGGCTGGGCGATGCACGGCGCGTTCGACGCGGTGGACGAGCGGTTCGGCCCGATCGGCGTGCTGGAGGAGATGCGCGGCACCGGACTCGGCGAGGTCCTCCTGCACCTGGTCCTGGAGAGGATGCGGGCGCGCCGCGCGCACTGCGCGTGGTTCCTGTGGACCGGCGCGCAGTCCCCGGCAGGCCACATGTACCGCAAGAGCGGCTTCACCACGACCCGCGTGTTCCGCGTGATGCGCCGGACGGCCGCTCGATGACGCCGGCACGCCGCACCAGCGGCCTGAGCCGCCGCCACTTCGCGCTTGCGCTCCCCTCGGCGCTGCTCGCCTCCGGATGCGCATCGCACCAGGGCACCGGGCGGCCCGGGGACCCGATCGTCCTCACCCTGCTCTCCCACTACGCCAGCGGGGTGCTCAAGGAGGCCCTACAGGGCCCGGTCGACGAGTGGAACGCCAGCCACGACCGAGTCAAGGTGCAGACCAAGGCCGTCGAGTTCACGGACCTGCTGACCACGTTCATGGTCCGGCAGGCCGCGGGCCTGGGCGCCGACATCCTCCACCCGTACTGCCTGTGGAACGGCCAACTGGTCCAGGCCGGCGTCCTGCGGCCCGCTCCGGCCGAGCACGCCGAGGAGATCACACGCGGCTACAGCGAAGCCGCGGTCGACGCCGCCTCGGTGGGCGGCCAGATCTACGGCTACCCCACCGAGGTGCAGACGTACGCCCTCTACTACAACAAGCGGCTGCTGCGCGAAGCCGGCATCGACGGCCCGCCACGCACCTGGCGGGAGCTGGAGGAGACCGCCTACCGCACCGCCCGGCGCGACCGGCACGGCAACACACTGGTCCAGGGCTTCGGGCTGTCGACCGTTGACGACTCCACCACCGTCGGCCAGACACTCGCCCTGCTCAACGCCGCCGGCGGCAGGTTCGTCTCCAAGGACGGCAGGAGCACCGCCATCGACTCGCCGGCCGGACGGGCCGTGTTCGATCTGGAGCACCGCCTCGTCGCCGAAGGTGCGAGCGCCCCCGGTATCAACGTCTACAAGGCATTCCGGTCCGGGCAGGTGGCCATGGTGGTCAGCGCCGGCTGGTGGACCGGGAGCCTGAAGACCCTGATGGGCAAGGACTACCGCGACGTCGGCGTCGCACCGCTGCCCCTTCCCGAGGCGGACGGCAAGCGCGCCACGCTCTGCACCGGCTTCATGCTGGGGGTCAACACCGCCAGCAAGCACCCGCGCGCAGCCTGGGAGTTCCTGCGCTGGCTCAACACCGAGAAAGTGAACGTCAGAAGCGCCAAGGAGGATGGGAAAGCGACCCGGATGAGCTCCCTGCAGGTGTCGGCCGGCTCCCTGACCGGCCGCGCCGACGACATGCGCAGGCTCCTGGACGCGCACAGCGATGCAAACCTGCGCCCCTTCCTGGACGCGCTGGCGTACTCGGTGCCGGAACCGAACGTGCCCGGCGCACAACAGGCCAAATCGCTGCTGCGCAAGAACATCGAGGCGCTGTGGACCGGTCAGCAGTCGGTCGACCAGGCACTGCGCACCACCCGCCGTCAGGTCGATCGAGAGGTGTCGCGCTCATGGTGAACGCGCTGACACCGGCGACGACCGAGCGGCCGGCACCCGCCACGCGCTCCGCCGAGCCCGCCGTCGACGGCCGCGCCCGGACCCGGCGCCGCCAGGCCGTCGTCGCCTATCTCTTCCTCGCGCCGACGTTGCTGTTCTTCGCCGTCTTCCTGATCCTGCCGCTCGGTTTCGCGTTGCTGCTGTCGATGTCCCGCTGGACCGGGTTCGACCTCGGCGGCATCCAACCGGTCGGAACGGACAACTTCACGGGTCTCTTCGCGGACGGATCGACGTTCCTGGCGCCGATCCTCACCAACACGCTGCTGTTCGCCCTGGGCACCGTGGTCCTCGCGCTCACCGGCTCCGTCGTCGTCGCCACCTGCATCGACAACCTGAGGTTCCAGGGGCTGTGGCGCACCCTGTATTTCCTGCCGATCGTGACGACCGTCGTCGCCGTCGGCAACGTATGGAAGTACATGTACGAGCCGGGCGGCCTCGTCAACGGCGTCCTCAACACCCTCGGGCTCGGCTCGGTGGCCTTCCTCCAGGACCCCGACACCGCGCTGCCCTCGGTCGTGGTCGTCCAGGCCTGGGCCTCGCTCGGCTCGGCGATCCTCATCCTGACCGCCGGGCTGAAGTCCATTCCCCAGTCGTACTACGAGGCCGCAGCGCTCGACGGCGCCGGGCCGGTCACCGTCTTCTGGAAGATCACACTGCCGCTGCTGCGGCCGTCCCTGCTCCTCGTGTGCATCACCCAGCTCATCAACGGCCTGCAGTCGTTCGCGCTGATCACCGTGATGACCAAGGGCGGGCCGGGTGACGCGACCAACGTCGCTGCCCTGGAAATGTACCGGCAGGCCTTCTCGTACGGCCACTGGGGCCCTGCGAGCGCCGCCGCCTTCGTACTGTTCGTGGTGATCCTCGTGGTCACCCTGGCGCAGTTGTGGCTCTTCCGGCGCAAGGAGGAGGACGTATGATCCGCCGCCGTTTCCCATGGTTGTCGTATCTGGTGGTCGTGACCGGCGCCGTGCTCACGGTGGTGCCGTTCCTCGACATGGTGATGACGTCGTTCAAGGGGGCCGGCGAGGCCGGCACGCTGCCGTACCGGTTCCTGCCCAAGGCGTTCGACCTGTCGAACTACCGGGCGGCGATCGACCAGCTCGATCTGCCGGTGCTCTTCCGCAACAGCGTCATCGCAACCGCCGTGATCACCGGATCGGTGCTGCTGACGTCGTCGCTCGCCGGCTACGCGCTCGCCAAACTCCGCTTCCCCGGCCGGAACTTGATCTTCCGACTCGTGCTGTCGACGATGATGTTCCCCCCGTTCCTCTTCTTCATCCCGCACTTCCTGATCCTGGTGCACTGGCCACTTGCGGGCGGCAACGACCTGTTCGGGCGCGGGGGCGCGGGCCTGACCGTCAGCATCGCGGCGCTCGCCATGCCGTTCCTCGTCAACGGCTTCGGAATCTTCCTGATGCGCCAGTTCATGGTCTCGATCCCGGACGAGGTCCTGGAAGCCGCACGCATCGACGGTGCCGGCGAGTTCGCTGTGTGGTGGCGGATCGTCGTGCCGCAGACCAGGCCGGTCGTGCTGACGCTCGGTCTGCTGACCTTCGTCCAGGCGTGGAACGAGTACATCTGGGCGCTGCTCATCTCGACCGCCAACCCGGACGTGATGACCCTGCCCGTCGGCATCCAGCTCCTGCAGGACTACGTGGACCCGACCCGCACGATGCCGATCGTCATGGCCGGTCTCGTCCTGAGCATCCTGCCGGTCCTGATCCTCTTCCTGCTGCTGCAGAAGTACTACATCCGCGGCGTGATGCTCAGCGGCCTCAAGTGAGAAGCTCCGGCATGCGCCCGATGTGGACTTCACCCACATCTAGTGGCTCGTCACGCATCGTCGGCCGGGTAATCGACCTGCTGCTCGTCGATCAGCAGACTGTCTCCAAGACCTGATCTTGGAGGTGGTCGTGGGACGTCGACCGAGTGTGTTCGTCCGGCCGCTCACGATGGACGAGGGCCGGAAGCTGCAGCGGATCAGCCGGAGTGCGAAGGACCCGGTCAGACTCCGCCGGGCGATCGTGGTGATGTCCGCCCAGGGCCGGACGGTCAAGGACATCACCACACTGATACAGGTCGGCGAGGACTACGTCCGCGATGTCATCCACGCCTTCAACGAGCGGGGGTTCGACGCGCTGGACCCAAAATGGAGCGGGGGACGCCCCAGGATGATCAGTGACGAGGTGCGTGAGCACATCTGCCTGATCGCCCGGACGTCCCCCGCCGACTGGAAGATCACCGCGTTCTCCACCCGGAGCCTGAGCAAGCTCGCTGAGCACCTGGTCAGGCAGAAGGTGATCCCCGCCATCAGCCGGGAGACCCTGCGCCGGATCCTGCGCGCCGGGAAGGTCTCCTGGAAGACCACCACCACGTGGAAGGCGTCCACCGACCCCGAGTTCATCGCCAAGATGCAGCGTGTCCTGGCGCTGTACGACACCCCGCCGGCCGACGGGCGGGTGATCTGCGTCGATGAATTCGGGCCGCTGAACTTGATGCCCCGCAAGGGCAAGGCATGGGGGCCGGTACGGCGTCCGCGCCGGCTGCGGGCCACCTACAACCGCTACGGCGGTGTGAGACACATGCTCGCCGCCCTCGATCTGGCCACCGGCAGGCTGTACTACCGCATCCGCCCGCGCAAGCGGTGGCGCGAGTTCCTCGGCCTCCTCAAGGCCCTGCGTGCCCGCTGGCCCGGCCAGAAGCTGTATGTGGTGCTGGACAACTTCTCCCCGCACAAGCACGCCAAGGTCCGCACCTGGGTGGCCGACAACGACATCGAGCTGGTCTTCCTCCCGACTTACGGATCCTGGTTGAACTGGATCGAATCGGAGTTCGCGGCCCTGCGCTACTTCGCGCTCAACGGCATCGACCACCGCAGCCACGACGAGCAGAACGCCGCCATCGCCGCCTACGTCCGCTGGCGCAACGCCCGCGCCGAGCCGAAGACGAACTTCGCGCCGGACTCACCGATCCGCGCCTGGACCGACTACCCCGCCAGGCCGCCTGACGCACTTCTACGATCTTCACATGAGTGACCCGAACCCGGCAGACGAACAACTGCAGACCGCCCGACTGTCGTTGCGGCGTCCGACCGAAGCCGACATCGACGCGATCTTCGCGATCCACCGTGACCCCGAAACCTGCCTGCACAACCCCTCCGACGCGCTCACCCGGCTCGACGAGGCCGGGGAACTGTATCGCCGCTGGAACGACCAGTGGCAGCGGTGCGGATACGGGTACTGGGTCGTCCGACGCCACGGCTCCGCCCTGCAACTGGGGTTCTGCGGGATCAAGCCCATGGAACTGCACGGCATGAAAGTCCTCAACCTCTTCTACCGCTTCGCCACCTCGGCCTGGGGCCAGGGCTTCGCCGGCGAGGCCGCAGCGGCGGTCACCACATGGGCATCCCGCCACGTTCCCGACCTCCCACTGATCGCCCGCGTCCGGCCGGCCAACATCGCCTCGCAACGCGTGGCAGTGCGCGCTGGCCTGACCCGAGCAGAGCACCTCGACGAAACCGGATACGACGGCCTCGACTGGATCTATGCAGCAAGGCTGCCGAACTGAGCAGCCCCGGACACCGACAGACCTCACCGAACGCCGTGTCCATGGCCGTTCAACGTTCTGAGATGAGCCACTAGCCAGGATGCCCCGGCCTTCGGGCCGGGGAGGAATGGCTTCCCCGGCCGTGCGGCGCGGAGCGCCGCAGCATCGCTGCGCGGCTCAAAGCCCCCAGAACGGCCCCGGGTTGACCTACTTCGTTCGGGCTTCCTAGGGTGATTTGTGTGAAGATTGTTGCGCAGGTGAAGTTGCGGCCCCGGTCGGCTCATGACGCCGACACGCTGGCCGCGACCCTGCGTGCCTGCAACCGGGGCGCCAACTGGGTCTCCGTGGTGGCGTTCGACAAGGGCCTCAAGCGCCGCAACGAGTTGCAGGAGGAGGTGTACTACGACCTCAAAGCCACCTTCGATCTGTCGGCGCAGCCGGCGGTGCGGGTGGTGAAGAAGGTCGTGGACGCCTACGCGACGATGGCCGGGAACATCAGGGCCGGCCACCTGACCGGCAAGGCCCGGCGCAAGGCGGAGTCCAAGCCGGTCGTCTTCCGCGAGGACGCGGCCCAGCCGTTCGACGACCGGTGCCTTACCTGGAACCTGGACGAGCAGACCGTCTCCATCTGGACGGTCGCGGGCCGGATCAAGGGAATCCCGTTCGTGTGCTCGCCCGAGGCACTGAAGATGCTCCAGTACCGTAAGGGCGAGTCCGACCTGATGCTGCGTGACGGGACGTT
>NZ_JBQQCE010000212.1:0-15942 GCF_052245645.1 Streptomyces sp. KR55
GGAGTCCACCCGCACCTGGGTCCTGCGCGTCGGATCCGCCACCGACAAGCTGGCCGACGTCGGCGAGGAGGCGCCCACCTTGTCCGCGCTCGTCGAGGCCGTCGGCGGCGCTGTCGCCGAGCGCATGGAGAAGCCAGCATGAGCGTGCTCACCCTCCGGCTCGACGGCCCCCTGCAGGCGTGGGGGGCCTCGGCCCGGTTCGCCCGACGTACCACCGAGTCCGCACCCACCAAGAGCGGCGTCATCGGCATGCTCGCCGCCGCCCGCGGCATGGACCGAGGCGATGACGCCGAACTGGCCCGCCTGGCCACGCTTCGCTTCGGTGTCCGCATCGACCAGCCCGGCACCCGGGTCCGCGACTACCAGACCGCGCGGCACCAGATCACCAAGGCGTCCATGCCCGTCTCGGAGCGCTACTACCTGGCCGACGCCGTGTTCGTCGCGGCCGTCGAGGGCGAAGACGAACTCGTCGACGCACTTGACGCCGCCCTGCGCGCTCCGGTCCACGCTCCCTTCCTCGGCCGGCGCTCCTGTCCGCCGGCCCGCCCCGTGCGGCTCGGTGTGCACCGGGGGGCAGACCTCGCCCGGGCGTTGCGGGATGAACCGTGGCAGGCAGCACCCTGGTACCGCAAAGGGAGCGGCCGACAGCCCACCATTCACCTGACCGTGCTGCGAGAGGCCGGCTCCAGCGAGGACGGCGCGGATTTTCTGCGCGATCAGCCCCTCAGCTTCGCGGCTGAGCGCCGTCGGCACGCCCTGCGCCCCGTGGTCACCGAGACCGTGGAAGTACCCCACCCCGATGTCCAGGCTGTCACGACGGCCACGGTGCGCGTGCCCGAGCACGACCCTCTCGCCGCCCTGGAGGAGAGCAACTGATGTACCTGTCCCGCTTCCGTCTCAACACCGCGCGCCCGGGGGCCCGGCGTCTGCTCTCCTCCCCGCAGTCGCTGCACGCGGCGGTAATGTCGTCGTTCCCTCACCTGCTGCCCACCGACAGCGGCACACCCGACGGACGGCGGGTGCTGTGGAGGCTGGACCGCAACGCGGCCGCCGAGGTCCTCCTGTACGTCGTCAGCCCCGACCGGCCCGACATGACCCATCTCGTGGAACAGGCCGGCTGGCCTGCAGCAGCCACCGCAGAAGCCCCCGGCTGGCAGAGCCGCCCCTACACCCCATTCCTCGACCGGTTGGCCGAGGGGAGCGTGTGGGCATTCCGCCTCACGGCCAACCCGGTCCATCAGATCCGCAGGAAGCCGGGTGAGCCGACCAAGCGGACCGCGCACCTCACCACGACCCACCAGATGGACTGGCTGCTGGATCCAGGACGCCAGGAACGCAGCGGATTCCAAATCTGCGAGAAGCCCGCGGACAAACGCCTCCTGCCCGGCGGTACCACCCATCGCAACAGGCCACACCACGGCGATCGGTACGAACTGATGGTGCGCGACCAGCGCAACCTGGCCTTCCCCAAGAAGGGAATGGGCGACGCGTCCAAGCAGCACCAGGTCACCCTGGTCACCGTCACCTACGACGGCCGGCTCACCGTCACCGACCCCGACCGGCTGCGCACCACCCTCACCCAGGGGCTCGGCAAGGCCAAGGCGTACGGCTGCGGACTGATGACCCTCGTTCCGCTCTCCACGACGGCCGGATGAGCCGGTGACCACCATCGGCCGACGCCCCGCGCTCACCCCCAGGCAACTGACCCGCACTGGTGAGCGCCTGTCCTTCGTCTACCTGGAACGGTGCATCGTCCACCGTGACGCCAACACCACCACCGCCGCGGACACGGCCGGCACGCCCCCCATCCCGTCCGCGACCATCGGCACGCCCCTCCTCGGCCCCGGCACCCGGATCACCCACCAGGCGGTGAGCCTCCTCGGCGAGACAGGAGCGGCCATCGCCTGGGTCGGCGAGCACGGGGTGCGCTACTACGCCGGCGGCCGCGCCCTGACCCGCTCCGCTGCCCTCGTCGAGGCCCAGGCCGCCAAGTGGGCCAATCCCCGCACTCGACTCGCCGTCGCGCGTGCCATGTACCGGCTGCGCTTCCCCGACGAGGACCCCTCCGGTCTCACCCGGCAGGAGCTCCTCGGCCGCGAGGGCCGCCGGGTCAAAGACTGCTACCGCGAGCACGCCGCCCGCACCGGCGTCCCCTGGCGCGGCCGCCGTTACACCCCGGGCGACTTCACCAGCGGGGACGCTGTTCAACCAGGCCGTCACCGCCGCCGCACAGTGCATGTACGGCATCGCCCACGCCGTCGTGGCTTCACTCGCCTGCAGCCCTGCGCTGGGCTTCGTCCACTCCGGGCACGAACTGTCCTTCGTCCTCGACATCGCCGACCTGTACAAGACCGAGATCGGCATCCCCGTCGCCTTCGATGTTGCCGCCGAGGACGACCAGGACGTGGGCGCCCGTACCCGCCGGGCCCTGCGAGACCGGATCAACCAGACGTCCCTGCTGGACCGCTGCGTTGACGACATCAAGGCCCTGCTCCTGCCGAATGCCGCGGCAGGGGATGCGGCCGCCAAGGCGGACACGGACCGCGTCGTCCTCCACAGCGACGGCGGACGCCAGGTGTCCGCCGGCCGCAACTATGCCGAAGGCGATGGCCCGGACATCGAGGAGGTGCTCTGGTGACCGTCATCGTCCTGACCAACTGCCCGCCCGGCCTTCGCGGCTTCCTCACCCGCTGGCTCCTGGAAATCTCCGCCGGCGTCTTCATCGGCAACCCCTCGGCCCGCGTCCGCGACGCCCTGTGGGACGAGGTGCGCCAATACGCGGGCCAAGGCCGCGCCCTGCTCGCCCACACCACCAACAACGAGCAGAGCTTCACCTTCCGCACCCACGACCACGCTTGGCACCCCGTCGACCACGAGGGCCTGACCCTCATCCGACGCCCCCACGACCGTAGTCAGCAGGCCACCGGCGGCCCGAAGCCAGGCTGGAGTAAGGCCTCCAAGCGCCGCCGCTTCGGCAGGCGTGCCCAACAATGAGCCAGATGACTGAATTGCCGGAATCGGTGAAAGTAGGGGAACCCGGCCTCTCCCCGCGCTGAAAACGCAGGTCGAGCAGTCTGCTCCCCGCACCCGCGGGGATGGTCCCGACCAGTACCGCATGTGGCGGTCGATGCGGCACTGCTCCCCGCACCCGCGGGGATGGTCCCCATGCGGCCGTAGAGCGGTACCGGATGGCGCTCTGCTCCCCGCACCCGCGGGGATGGTCCCCAAAAACCAAAAACCAAAACTCTGGCCGGCCGCTGCTCCCCGCACCCGCGGGGATGGTCCCCAGGCGCCCGAGCTTGGCGTCGTCGTGTTGCTCTGCTCCCCGCACCCGCGGGGATGGTCCCGTCGGCGACTACGTCTGGGTGTGGGACCCCAACTGCTCCCCGCACCCGCGGGGATGGTCCCAGCTCCGCCTGGATGTCCAGCAGGTGACTCTCCTGCTCCCCGCACCCGCGGGGATGGTCCCTTGCAGGTCACAGCCGCTCAGGGTGCTGCTCACTGCTCCCCGCACCCGCGGGGATGGTCCCAAAGCGGGCCGGACTCTGCGACTCCTACCTCGCTGCTCCCCGCACCCGCGGGGATGGTCCCGACACCTTGTTCGTCGCCGCCCGCCGGGTCGGCTGCTCCCCGCACCCGCGGGGATGGTCCCGGCCCGGACCCATAACCTCTTGGGGTCAGTGACTGCTCCCCGCACCCGCGGGGATGGTCCCCGTCCAGGAGCTACTCGACTCCCTCGACAGTCGCTGCTCCCCGCACCCGCGGGGATGGTGTCCACGGACAGTGCGACATCCGGGTGAGCGGACAACTCAAGTCCTTGCTGACGGACAGTTGATCTCCTTGTCCGGTACGACTATTTGTCGTCTGTTCGGCGGCCCCTGCGAGCTCGGTCCTGTCGGGCTCGCGGCTCCGGTGCCATCTGCGATGTCAGTGGTGGCTGCGATGCTGGCGGCATGATCCCTTGGAGCCTGCTCGATCTCGACAGAGCCCTGCGTGCCAGTTGGGCCGCCGACACCTGTTCGCCCGATGACCAGGCCGACTGGCAGCCCGGCAACCCGGCCTGGGGGCACTGTGACATCACGGCCTTGGTCGTCAACGACGTCTTCGGCGGTGATCTCATAGTCGGTGAGGTGCACCTTGACGGGACCCAGCACGGCTTCCACTGGTGGAACCGGCTGCCCAGCGGTGTTGAACTCGACCTGACGCGCGAGCAGTTCCAGCTCGGACAGACCGTCACTGCTGCCCGTGTCGTCGAGCGCCCGCCGGGCCCTCTGCCGCGCCGCTGGGAGGAGTACGTCCTGCTGCGTGAGCGCGTCATCAAGCACCTCGGTCATCTTCCGGAGCCCGTCTGATGGAGGGCCGGGGTCAGCCCGGCTGGTTCAGCGGGACGACGCCCTGACCGCTGGTGGCCTGGGTCAGCCGCAGCGAGGAGCCTTCCGTCAGGACGATGTGCGCATGGTGCAGGAGCCGGTCGACGGCGGCGGTGGCCAGCGTCTTCGGCATGATCGAATCGAATCCTGAGGGATGGAGGTTCGAGGTCACGATCACGGACCGGCGCTCGTAGGCAGCATCGATCACGCGGTAGAACGCCTCCGCGGCGGCCTGCCCGCTGGGCAGCATGCCGATGTCATCGACGACGATGAGGTCACAGCGGGTGATCTTCGCGACGGCCTTGGAGACCGTGTTGTCGACGGTCGCCCGCCCGAGGTGGGCGGTGAGCGATTCGAGGGTGAACCAGGCGACCTTCATGCCCTGGTCGATCGCCTTGTTCGCCAGGGCCTCCGCGAGGTGGCTCTTGCCCGTCCCCGAGGGCCCGGCGACAGCGAGATTCTCCGCCCGGGAGACCCACTCCAGCGTCATCAGCGCGTGCTGGGTCGGCGCCGGGATCGAGGAGTCGGCCTCCCGCCAGGAGCCGAAGGTCTTGCCCGAAGGCAGCTGGGCGAGGCGGCGGTGGTTGCGGCGGGTGGCCTCGTCCCGGCCCCTGATCTCCGCTTCCAGGAGAATCCGCACGACCTCGGCCGGGTCCCAGCGTTGGGAGCGCGCGGTCGCCAGGACCTCGGGGGCGGCCTTGCGCAAGTACGGAAACCGCATCCGCCGCAGCACGGCCTCCAGCTCGGGCGGGATCGGCGGGGCGACGGGCGGCGGCGGGACCGGCGTCGGGGCGGGAGCGGGCACGACCTCGGCGGGGTCCATCACGGGCGTGGTCATCGTCAACGTCCTTTCCTTGCAGTGTTGTTCGGTTGTGCCTCTCCCGGGCCGTAAAGCGGCCCGGGAGAGGGAGATCAGGCGGGCTTGCGGCCGAAGCCGGCCCAGGCCGAGGTGCCCGGCTGGACGGAGTGGGCTTCGTCGGCGACGACCAGGTCCGCGGGGCGGGAGCCATGGCGGCGGTGCTGGACGATCGACATCAGGTCGTCCTCGGCGAAGCGTCCGGCGGTCGCCGCGAGTCCGAGAGCGATGTCGACCTCGCCGACGCCGACCAGAGCGGCGAGTTCGACGGCGGACGCCATCTTCACCCGCATCCGGGCGGTGCCGGCCGCGGCGGCCTCGATCAGCCAGGACTTCGCGCCGGGGCCGAGTTCGAGGAATGCCTTCTCCGCTTCGTTGACCGGCTTCGGCCGGGGCTGGCGCGGGCCGCCGTCCATGTCCTGCGGATGGCCGGGGTAGTGGGAGAGATCGATCACCGGCCGTCCGGGCAGGGACAGTTGGTGGCGGGCGACCTCGGTCAGGCCCGCGGGGCCGTGCATCCACTCGGGCCGGCGGACCAGGTGGGAGAGGTCGACGACGATGACGAGTTCGTCGCCGTCGACGCGGACGAAGGCTTCCTCGCCGACCAGGCCGGGCGGGGTCGAATAGCGCACGGAGCCGAAGCGGACCGTCTGGTCCCGCAACACCTGCCGTGATTCGCCGAGCGCGAGGGTGTGAGGAGACACGGGAAGCGGGTGCAGCCTCGACTTCTCGATATCCAGCATCGAGGACGGGGTCTTCCCGGTCTCGCGGTGGACGCGGTTGTTGACCTGCTGGCAGAACACCGCGCAGGCGACCCGGAGTTCGGCGAAGCTGTCGTACTTGTTCCGCAGGTTCGCGTCCGTGGGCACCAGGTCCGCCTTCGCGATCCGCACGGTCGCCTCGGAGCCGCCCTTGGACTCCGGGTCGAACGGGACACACGTATGTACTTGCAGGCCGTAGTGGCGTCCCGCGGCGACGACTTGAGGGTGGCGGACCGCGACGCCGGCGACCCGGTCGATGGTCATCGTCTTCTCGTTGTCGGTCAGGACATAGGCCGGGACCCCGCCGACCGCCCGGAGCGTGGAATCCAGGCAGGAAACCACGGTGGGCAGGGTGCGGTCCCAGGTCGGGATCACCACCCGGAACCTCGACCAAGCCAGCCAGGCGCAGAACAGCAGCGTCTGCCGCTCGTCCTCACCGCTTGGACCTGGGACTTTCGGGCCCCATCCCCAGTCGAATTGCATCCACAGCCCCGGCTCGGTGATCCACGGGCGATAGGTTCTGCGGTGGCCGGCGTTCCAGCGTTCCTTCGCGCGGGCGACCGCGCGGCGGGTGGTCCGCTCGTCGCCGGTGAAACCGAGCAGGACCAGGCGCTCGTGGAGCTTGTCGGCCCGCACCCTGCCCTGCGAGCGTTCGACCCACTCCTCGATCTTCGGCATGAACGGGTCGATCAGCTTCGCCCGGGCGACCGGCCCCGCAACCGGGCGACCCGCGTCCCTCATCCGTGCGTACCTGCGCACGGTCTTGGGATCGACCCCCGCCAGCTGGGCGGCCGAATGCGCACACTCGGTGGCATCCAGGGCCTCGAAGATTTCCATGATCTCCCTGTCAGACTTCTTCAACGATCCCTCCGGGGGAAGACAGCTCGGCTCGTGCGTGGCAGCACCGAGCCAACCCCCGGAGGGATCATCAGTTCGGAATTGATGATCGGGATTCACACGAACAGCCCTCTGAACAGGGAGATCAACTGTCCGTGGAGCGGGACCCGACGTGTCCGCCTACAAGGATCTTGCGCTGTCCGCTCTCAGATGGTCCCTGGAACCAGCGGCCCCCGCTGAGCTGATCCTTCTGCTCCCCGCACCCGCGGGGATGGTCCCAACCCGAGCTGCTCCGTCTCTGCGCTCTGGGACTGCTCCCCGCACCCGCGGGGATGGTCCCAGGTGTGGTCGAGGATGGCCCGCCAGTGGGGCCTGCTCCCCGCACCCGCGGGGATGGTCCCAACGTGGAGGTCGTGGAGCACGTCCCCGGCGACTGCTCCCCGCACCCGCGGGGATGGTCCCTGGTAGCCGGTACGGCTCACCGGTGCGTCGATCTGCTCCCCGCACCCGCAGGGATGGTCCCGGCACGCCACCCAACTGAACTGACCCGCCAGTCTGCTCCCCGCACCCGCGGGGATGGTCCCCACGCGGGCCTGATCGAGAACGACGACGTGCTCTGCTCCCCGCACCCGCGGGGATGGTCCCTCTTCGATCACGACGGGGAAGCGGCCGTCGGCCTGCTCCCCGCACCCGCGGGGATGGTCCCGTGTGGCCCGTCTTGCCGAGCCAGAACTTCTCCTGCTCCCCGCGCCCGCGGGGATGGTCCCGTGCTGGACCTGGAGGGCTACGCCACGCTCGGCTGCTCCCGCACCCGCGGGGATGGTCCCCCTCCGTCTCTTCTCCGCGCTCGCCCGGTGCTCTGCTCCCCGCACCCACGGGGATGGTCCCCACCACCCCGACCGCCCGCGGGATCTTCGCCCCTGCTCCCCGCACCCGCGGGGATGGTCCAGCGGCGCCGAGGATCGCGCCCCAGCCGAGGTAGGCGATGACGGTCCGTCACCTGACCACGGAAAGATCTTTGGGGACGGATGGCGCCACTTTTCTCCCAAAGTTCTCCCAAACGATCTATATACCAGTGGGCCAAACACGCCTCACCTGCGGAGAACCTTGTAGGAGATGACTCCCGGCCATTGCTGATAAGAAGGGGCAGATCACTCTCGGCGAGTACTGGCACGTATTCCAGGAGCCGGAACTGTGGCAGCAGCTCAACTGGCCCTTCGACCAGCAGAGTTTCCTGGAACGCCTGGACGTCGTGAAGAAGTTCCGCGACAGCGTCGCCCACTGGGACGTCGACGCGCCCGAGGCCGAACGCGAAGCGGTGGAGGCTACCCGGCAACTTCTTCGACTGCTTCAGCTGGTGGCCTGAAGATCCGCTTCACGGCGTACTGGGCGCCGTGTCCCTACCGGCTACCGCTTCGGGTCACTCGTGAGGTGATAACCGTGGCACTGTGAACAGCGGTAGACGCGTTTCTCGCCGCGTCCGCTCTTCTGGGTGTTAGCTCTGCCACGATCCCGGCCGTCGTTCCTCACACGCCGGTGCCCCTCCACGAGCTGTTCGGGAGAGGTCGCCGTTCGCGCAGGTGACTCACCTACCACGCTCCGTGCGTCGCTGAATGTAGCGGGCGGCGAGGTTGGCGAGGTGGAGTGGCATGGACTGGTGACGGCGCTGCTGGAGAGCGAGCGCTCCCCGCTCTGGCGCGGCAGGCTGGAAGGCGTGGCCGAACAGTCGCCCGCGGACGCCACGGGGAAGTCGTCGCTGGACATCCGCTCACTGGTCGCAGCCGTCGTCGAGCCGTTCGACGAGCTGGTCCGCTCGAAGCGCGGACGGATGCTCTGCCGACTGCTCGCCCAGACGTCTTTGAAGACCGACCGCCCGCTCATCCAGTCACCCTGGTTCGGTACCGCACCGTTCGAAGTGATACTGGGCAGAGTCCTTCCGAATCTCTCCGTGCACGAGATCGCGGGCCGCTGGCGGCTGGCGTTCACCATGCTCCTCGAGGTGTACGGGCGTCCCCTCGCCCCGGACGACGCCGTCTCCACCGAACCGGCCTTCCCGGAGGCGGAGACGGTCGTCGCGTTCCTGACGGCGGGTCTGACCGCTCCCTCCCCCAAGGCCTCCGCCGTCGGCTGACATCTGGGCAGTCGACTCCGCCCGGATCGCGGGTCGAAGCGCCGGACCGCGCTTCGTCACCGACCACCCCGCCTTCCCTCCGGCGGTCCGCGCGCCGTCGCGCACGGGACACACCCGATGCAGGCGACATTCCCACCCGCGAGCCGGCCGTGTCCGTCGTAGTTCCCGGTGAGCGGGACTCACGTCTTCCACGCGGGCCGGCGGCCCCACGTGCGGCACACGGCACGGCACACCGACCGCCCGGCCCGTACCACAGGAGGCGGGCAAGAGCCCGTGCTCGGTGCCCCACCCGCCTCATGACGCGGGTCGACTCAGAACGCGACAGTCCGGTCCCGCGTAACGGTCGGGACCGAGACGACCGCGTCGAACGTACGAGCCAGGTCGGCGAGCATCACCGCGGACTGGGTACGGATGCCGGTCAGCAGTCCCAAGCCCGCGGCGTCGACCGGCGCCCGGTCCAGTGCCATGTCGTACCAGGCTCCGGATACATGACTGCCGAACGTTCAGCGCAGCAGCACGTCCACCCCCGACCAAGATCCGGACCATTCCCGGACCAGCAACCTCCCAAAGAGCACCGAGCCGCCTGTTTCCTCTGGTCATCAGGGGTGCGAGTGTCGTACCATCAGCAGACGAAGAACCTGCTGGTGCCTCCCCGGCCATCATTCAGGGCGCCTCTGTTCCTTCGCTTCCACCTCATCACGCAATACGTAGCTGCCCTTGCCGTTGGCCCGACTATTCCTGACGAGAGCAGTGAGCTGTCTCGACCGAGCCGCGCCGATGTGCAGCTCCTTCCGCAGCGTTTCCGCCGACGCAGGGCGCTGATGCAGTTCCCGGTGTCGGGCATCAAGCATCTTCGCCTGCTCCAGCAAGGGATCATCCCCCTGTTGTGCAGAGCGCCAACCCGCCATGGCGTTGTCTTCCTTCAGCCGTGCTGTGCCGTGGGTGCCTGGATCGGCCGTACGGTGCACCAGAAGTTCGACCGAGAGCAGCAATGCGACAGGCGACCAATACCGGCTTCCATTCCAATGCCGGTGCTGCCGCGATGTTTGCGGCCAGGGAGATAGCGATTCCCAGCAAGAAGGCCAACCAGATGGCCAGGGCTTCGGCGTAGTCGGGTGGCGTCCGATTTGTGTTCAAGTGAGGCCGACTTCGACAAGATCAAGACGGTTCGCGCAACCGCCGTGCCATGGGAGGCGGCGACGTCCCGCCACCGTGCGAAACTGCCGCCCACCCTCCGTCCCAGCCCTTGCTTCATCTATCGAATCTCGATAGATTTCGATCGCGCTTCGATGGAAGGATGGGTCATGGGAAAGCTGACCGTGCGTGCGCTGCGCGCCCTGCTCGTGGTGGTGCTCGCCGGCACCGTGTTCGTGCAGGCATTGATGGTGTGGACATTGGTCAGCGGGAGCGACCCGGAGGACGGGTCGCTCCCGCTGACCGCGCTGCGCGTGATCACGATCCTGGGCATGGTGTCGGTCCAGGTCGCCCTGGTCTGCGTATGGCGGCTGGTGACGATGGTGCGACACGGAACCGTGTTCTCCCACGCCGCCTTCCGGTACGTGGACGGCGTGATCGGCGCGATCGTGGCGGCTGCCCTCGTGTGGTTCGCGGTCACAGCCATCAATGCGCCGGGCCAGCGGGACGACCCGGGCGTCACCGTCATCATGGGCGGGGTTGGCGTGGCCATCCTGGGAGTCGCGCTCATCGTGCGCGTGCTGCGGATGCTGCTCGCCCAGGCCGTCGCGCGCGACGTCGAAGCGGCGCAGATGCAGGCCGAGCTGGACGAGGTGATCTGATGCCGATCGCCGTCGACATCGACGTGATGCTGGCCAGGCGGAAGATGTCCGTGGGCGAGCTCGCGGACCGCGTAGGGATCACACCCGCCAACCTGGCGGTACTCAAGAACGGCCGCGCCAAGGCGGTGCGCTTCGCGACCCTCGCCGCGCTCTGCGAGGTGCTCAAGTGCCAGCCAGGCGACCTGCTGCGCTGGGAGGCCGAGGACGCCGCAGCTGACTGACGTGCCCTTCCAAGATCATGGAGCTCTCGACGCCCCGTGACCCTAGTGGAAGACCGTGCCTGCCGACGCAGCATCGCCGATCCTGCCTGCCTTTGACCAACTCCGCGAGCATCCCGAGGCCGTGCCCGAGGAGATCCCGGGCCTGCTGGAGCGACTGGCCGAGGTTCCCGACCCTCGCGATCCGCGCGGCGTACGGCACGCTCTGGTCGTCGTGCTCGCGCTGACCGCGTGCGCGGTTCTGGCCGGAGCGACCTCCCTGCCGGCGGTGGGCGAGTGGATCACCGACGCCCCGCCGTCCGTCCTGAAGCGCCTTGGTGTACGGCCTGATCCGCTGTCCCCGAAGCGGTGCCTGCCGGCGGAGGCGACGGTGCGGCGGCTGCTGGGCCGCATCGACGGCGACGCGTTGGACCGGGCGGTGGGCCGCTGGCTGGCCGACCGGCGCGCTGGGGCCGACGGTCAACTGCACGCAGTGGCGGTCGACGGCAAGACCCTACGCGGAGCGGCCAGGGCCACGGGCCGCAAGATTCATCTGCTCGCCGCCTGCGACCACCTCTCCGGCCTGGTCCTCGCCCAACTCGACGTAGGCGAGAAGACCAACGAGTCTCTGTATCCGGCATACCGGACGTCGGCGCAGTCGTGAAAATGGATTGCGGGGCGGCTGCCCGTCCGACGCCGATGATCTGTGGGTGGACGAGTCCGTAATGAGTCTGGTGCCGGGGCCGACCCAGAGGGGCTGCGCACTGTTGCTTCGAGCACGCGGGTTAGATTCTCGTCTTCCCTCGCCGACCCCCGGGTGGCCGTCGCCGTGCGCACGATCGCGAGGCGAGGAGGGGTGGCGGTGACGGTCGACGAGACGGATCTGGAAGCGGAGTTGGTGGAACGGGTCGCGGCCATCGATGTGGCCAAGGCCGGCGGAATGGTCTGTACGCGTGTCCCACACGGCACCCGGAAGGGGAGGCGTGTTCAGGAGGTCTGGAATGCAGCCTCCACGACAGCGGGGATCCTGGAGCTCGGCGCGCGGCTGAATGCGCTGGGCATCACCCGGGTCGTGATGGAGGCCACCGGCGTGTACTGGAAACCGTTCTTCTTCCTGCTGGAGTCCTGCGGACTCGAATGCTGGCTGGTCAACGCCAGGGATGTGAAGAACGTCCCCGGACGGCCCAAGACCGACAAGCTGGACGCCGTCTGGCTGGCCAAGCTGGCCGAACGGGGCATGCTGCGGGCCTCGTTCGTGCCGCAGCGGCCTCTGCGGCAACTGCGGGACCTGACCCGGCTGCGGTCCGCGCTCACGCAAGAACGCACGCGTCACAAGCACCGGGTCGAGAAGGTCCTGGAAGACGCCCAGATCAAGCTGTCGTCCGTCCTGGCGAACATCTTCGGGCTGTCCGGCAGGCTGATGCTGGACGCATTGATCAGCGGGGTGCGCGACCCGCAGGAGCTCGCCGCACTCGCCCAGGGCAAGGCCAAGTCGAAGCGAGAGGCGCTGACGGCGGCGCTGACCGGCCAGTTCGACGAACACCACGCCTACTTGCTCGGCACCCTGCTGGAGGCCATCGACCGACTTCAGAGCCAGATCGACGAGCTGACGACTCGTATCACCGACAGGCTCGCAGAGCTCAGCCGCGACGCGGACGTGCCCGACGCCGACGGTCTGACACCACAGCAGCGTCTGGACGAGATCCCCGGGATCGGCCCCGCCACCGCGCAGGTCATCCTGGCGGAGATCGGACTCGACATGTCCGTCTTCCCCACCGCTGGTCACCTGGTCTCATGGGCGAAGCTCTCGCCACGTACCATCCAGTCAGCTGGCAAGAACTTTCCCGGCGGCACCGGCCAGGGCAATCCCTGGTTGAAGGGCGCCCTGGGCGAAGCCGCCATGGCTGCCGCACGCACCAACACCTTCCTCGGCGCCCGATACAAACGCCTCGTCAAACGCCGGGGCCACGGCAAGGCGCTGGTCGCCGTCGCCCGATCCATCCTCGTGATCGTCTGGCATCTGCTGAGCGATCCTGACGCCCGCTTCCACGACCTCGGATCCGACTACCATCTGCGCGTCGTCAACTCCGCCGCCCGAACCAGAGGTCTCATCCGCCAACTGGAAGCGCTCGGCCACGACGTGACCATCGCCCCCAAGGCGGTATAAGCCGAGCCCGACCACGCCACCGCACCAGCCATGGGTATTTTCGGGTTAGATCACCTGCTTCCAGCCTCTGCTGGAGACCCTCGCCGAACTGGCGGGCGTGGTCGTGACCAGCGACGCCATGCACACCCAGCGCGAGCACGCCAGCTACCTGCTCGGCCGAGGCGCGCACTACATCGTGACCGTGAAAGGAAACCAGAAGAAGCTCCACAAGCAGCTCAAGTCCCTTCCCTGGAAGCAGGTCCCGCTGCAGGACCGCACCCGCGACACCGGCCACGGCCGCGGCGAGATCCGCCGCATCAAGGTGTGCACGGTAAACAGCCTGCTCTTTCCCGGCGCCCGCCAGGCCGTCCAGCTCAAGCGCCACCGAGTGGACCGCAAGACCGGCAAGGTCAGCATCAAGACCGTCTACGCGGTCACCAGCCTCACTGCGGAACAGGCCACACCCGCCGAGCTCGCCCGGCTGATCCGGAGCCACTGGAAGATCGAAGCCCTGCACCACGTCCGAGACATGACATTCGCCGAGGACGCCTCCCAGCTGCGAACCGGCTCCGCACCCCGCGCCATGGCGACCTGGCGCAACCTCGCCATCGGCGCCCTTCGCCTCGCCGGGAAGAGCAACATCGCCGCCGGCCTCCGTCACAACGCCCGCGACGCCAACCGACCACTCACCCTCCTCGGACTCACATGATCACGAAACAGACGTCACGCGACTACGCCGAGGCCCTGCTCTCACGACCCCCGTGGTCACCACGCCCGGGATGAGCGGGAACAGCAGCTTCGTCAGGGGCATCTGCACGTCGTTCATACCGCCTGAGGGTGGGGATACTGGCGGCGCCCTGGACGGCGCAGACGCAGAGCATCGGATGCATTCCCGATTCCGCCGCGCGCCCGCGCACAAGCGCCTGATCTCAACTACGAGATACGAAGGGCTAGTTCAGCGACTCAGCGTCACCCTCCACACAACGAGGGACAGAGCCCATTTTGAGAGACCGCCGACAGTGGGGTTCGGCAACCGAGAACGTCACCACCTCAGCCGCATGGGAAACCGACAACTCACGTCGCCTACACCGCATTGCGATCACGCGGGCTCACTATCACCCCGAGGCACGGGCCCACCTGCAGCGCCGCCGCGAGGCCGGGACACGAGCACCGAAGCAATCCGTGCTCTCAAGCACAGGCTCTCCGATGTCGTTTGCCAGGCCTTACGCCGCGATGCCCACCCCGCCGAGGAGCAGCCGGTTCGCCTCGCAGCAGCCGCTTGAGATTAGAGCAAGCGGACGTGACCCGGCCGGAACTCGGCTCGCCTATGGCTCTGGTTGCACGACCGGTCAGGACGCTTGTCCCCCACTCCTGTATTGAGATAGCAGGCTGCGCAGTTGCTTCCGGCCGCGGTGGATGCGGGACATGACGGTGCCCACAGGGGTCCCCATGAAGTCCGCGATCTCCTTGTAGCTGAATCCCTCAACGTCTGCCAGGTACACGGCCGTACGGCGGACCGGGGGGACCATGCGGAGGGCCGCCTTGAGGTCCGAGCTGGCCAAGTGGGACAGGACGGCGGATTCGGCGGAGTCGAACGCCTGGTCGCCGTATGCGACTAGTCGTGGCAGTTGCTGTTCGCCGGCGTCTGCTACAAGGTGCTGGCGCGGCCGACGCTGTTCTTTGCGGTACGCGTTGATGTATTGGTTCACGAGTATTCTTCGCACCCACGCGCCAAAATTCGTTCCAGGACGGTACTGATCGAACGACGCATACGCTCGCGCATACGCTTCCTGCAAAAGGTCCTCTGCGTCGGCCGGGTTACGCGCCATGCTCCGAGCGGCGGCGAGCAGGGATCGCCGATGCGCCAGCGCGTCCTGCTCGAACCGAGCACGGCGCTCCGCACAGCTCTCATTCAGCCGCCCCGGTGCGGGGGGTTGAGGGGGAGGTGTCGCCACTGAGCCCCTCCTCTCTGCCTCGGACTGACACGTGCACCGCTGATGCGTCTGGGCCACCGGCGGCGGTCTGTTCCGGCCTTACTGGGTTGGCGGCCCCGTTCGGTTCTGTTCTTACTGGCCAGGGCAGCTCGGCGTCGCCGAGGGTGGCTCCAAGCCGACCGACACGACCTGCCCTTTTCGACCTGGAGTCTGACCAAGCTGGCGGACTTCCGCGGCCCACGTCGCGGCCAAACGTTGCCGGGGCGACAACCACACCATGGCGGCGCGGTCCGCGCCCGAGACGGCTGGATCGTCGCCGCGGTGAACGCCTATCACCGCACCGGAGGCCCCGGCGCGGAGCTGGTCCTGATCCGCGCTGCTGCCGCCCAGGGGGCCTGTTACGTGGACGCCATTGCCTCCGTAGGTGATCGCGACCGAGGCGGCGTGCCCCCACGTGTCCGCTGCCGCCAGGTCCTTCTGGACTACTTCCCAGCCCTGAAGGTCATCGTCGGGACAAGCGACGGCCTCCGAGTGGTGCCCGTCACCGACCTGCCTCCCGAAAGCCACATCTGGGCGGACCACCGGCTCGACACTGAGAAGAGCGCACCACTCAGCACGAGATGACGCCCCAGGCGGTTATGGGGCAAACGTCGGCTGCTACGGCACTAGCGGTGGTTTGTTGACGTGGGTCAGTGGTCGCAGTAGAAGGCCGAGTAGGGGTGGGTGTGATGACTGCTCGTCGTCCGTGTCCGCCGGCTCCGGGCCCATTGGAGCAGTACGCTGCCGGCTTCGACGATCTGTTCGACTCTCTGGCTCAGCGTCGGGGCTTTCGCCAGTACCTGACCGGGTTGCTGGCGCCGCGGGAGCGCAACAAGACGCTGACGTGTCTGGCTGGGGCCGAGCCGGTGACGGGA
>NZ_JBQQCE010000213.1:0-15882 GCF_052245645.1 Streptomyces sp. KR55
TCTGTGGCAGGATCCTCCGGCCAGGCCCTAGGGCGCTCCGCCGGAACTCCGGCACGCGCTCAGCGCTGCGACTTCGTCTTGTGCCCCCGCCCCCACTGCAGCCCCCACCCGTACAGCCGGTCCAGCTCCGCCTGGAAGCCGTACACGAACTTCACCTCGCGGCGGACCCACACCTCGTTCTTGACGTTCTCGATCATCACGACGGCGCAGGAGCGGGCCTGGGGGTGGCGTTCGTCGAGGCCGATCTCGATGCGGGGGCCGTTGCTGGGGTAGAGGGTCACGATGGCGTGGGTGCGGTCGAACGCGGGGGTCTGGTCGTAGATGTAGACGAAGACCAGGAGGCGTTTGATCGCCTCGCGGTGGTCCAGGTTGACGTAGATCGTCTCACCCGACGCCGAGCCGAAGCGGTCGTCGCCGCTGAGCTTGACGTAGGGCGGGGCGTTGACATCGCCGAAGTAGCCACCGAGGGGCTGGACCACGCCCCTCGTGCCGTCCTGGAGCTCGTACAGACACCCCAGGTCGAGGTCGACGTTGACCATGCTCTGGCTGTGGCCCACGACCTCCGGCGGCTTGAGCGCCTTGAACGGGTGCCGCAGCAGACTTTCCCGCTGCGGCCCGCCTATGTCGGAGCTGCGCATCCGCCACGCCAGGTTGATCCGCAGATGCCCGGTCGCCGCCCCCTGTTTGGTGAGCGACACCTGGCTGTGCCGTTTGGTCAGTTCGATCGCGTTGGTGGCCGCGTTACCCGAGTCGAACTCGGCCGCGCGCCCGCGCCAGAGCCCGTCCAACAAGCCCATTTCCGCCCCCACATTCCCGCTTGCCCCACATGCGCCTGACAGACCGGCGGGGCGGCCGTCGAGGACATCCAGCCGTCCTCAATGACCGCCCCGCACAGAGCGTTCCTCACCCGGAGGGGTGTCACACCCCGGACGAGACCTCAGTCTTCTCGTCCGAGCCCGCTTTTCCCTCGGCCGCCGCCAGCGCGCGGTTGCGCCGCACCGAGGACCAGAAGGACCAGGCGATCAGGGCGACGCCGATCGAGCCGGTGATGACCTCGTGGATCTCGTACTGGATGGTGACGAGGAGGAGCACGGCGAGGGCGCCGATCGCGTAGTGCGCGCCGTGCTCCAGGTAGACGTAATCGTCGAGGGTGCCCTGGCGGACCAGGTACACGGTCAGCGACCGGACGTACATGGCGCCGACGCCGAGGCCGAGGGCCATCAGCACGATGTCGTTGGTGATGGCGAACGCGCCGATCACACCGTCGAAGGAGAAGGACGCGTCCAGGACCTCGAGGTAGAGGAACATGAAGAACGCGGCCTTGCCGGCCAGCAGGACTATGGGCTTGCCGGTGCGCTTGGCCTGTTCCTCTTCCTCGTGCTCGCGCTCCTCCTCTTCCTCGAGCTTGTCCTCGAAGTAGCCGGAGAGACCGCCGACGATCATGTACGTGATGAGGCCGGCGACACCGGAGAGGAGCACCGTCGCCGACTTGTCCGCGGGGCCGGCGTGCAGATGGGCGTGGGTCGCGAAGGTCATCGAGGTGATCAGCAGGACGATCAGCGCGATGCATACCGACAGCATGTCGACCTTGCCGAGCTTGGCCAGCGGCCGCTCCAGCCAGCCCAGCCACTTGATCTCCCGGTCCTCGAAGATGAAGTCCAGGAAGATCATCAGCAGGAACATGCCACCGAAGGCCGCGATCGCCGGGTGGGCGTCGGTGACGAGCTCCTGGTAACGGTCCTTGTCGGTCAGCGCGAGGTCGACGGCCTCGATCGGGCCGAGCTGTGCACTGACAGCGACGATGACGACGGGAAAGATCAGCCGCATACCGAAGACGGCGATCAGGATGCCGATGGTGAGGAAGATGCGCTGCCAGAAGGCGTTCATCTTCTTCAGGATTCCGGCGTTGACCACTGCGTTGTCGAAGGACAGCGAGATCTCGAGGATGGAGAGGATCGCCACGATGCCGAAGGCGGTCCACCCCCCGTACAAGACCGCCGCGACTAGGCCGAGCGCGGTGACCGCGAACGACCAGCCGAAGGTTTTCAGAACCACTGGCTACCCAATCCCTTGTGTACGGGTATACGGGTCTCCCCCGCGCCGTACCCGGCTTTACGAAACGTTGACCCCAAAGTCTAGAGCGATCCCCCGCAGCCCCGACGCGTACCCCTGCCCTACCGCACGGAACTTCCATTCTCCCTGGTAGCGGTAGACCTCGCCAAAGATCATGGCGGTCTCCGTGGAGGCGTCCTCACTGAGGTCGTAGCGGGCGAGCTCCTGGCCGTCGGCCTGGTTCACCACCCGGATGAAGGCGTTGCTGACCTGGCCGAAGGTCTGGCCGCGCTCGTCGGCCATGTGGATCGAGACCGGGAAGACGATCTTGTCGCACTGGGCGGGCACCTTGGAGAGGTCGATGAGGATCGACTCGTCGTCGCCGTCGCCCTCACCGGTGAGGTTGTCGCCGGTGTGCTCCACCGAGCCGTCCGGGCTCTTGAGCTGGTTGTAGAAGATGAACCACTCGTCGCCCAGCACCCGTCCGCTGCTGCACACCAGGGCGCTGGCGTCGAGGTCGAACGGGGCTCCGGTGGTGGAACGCGCGTCCCAGCCGAGCCCGACCATCACCTGTGTGAGGTTCGGCGCGGCCTTGGACAGGGAGACGTTGCCCCCCTTGGCGAGCGTGACGCCCATGATGCTGGTCCTCCCCTGGGTGCTGCTGCCTGATGTGGTTGTCCTGCGCGTCCGGCGCCGCACGCAAACGCGCGGCGCCGGACAGGACCTTGCGGTGGGGGCGTGGCTCAGACGTTCACGCCGAAGTCCTGCGCGATGCCGCGCAGGCCGGAGGCGTAACCCTGGCCGATGGCGCGGAACTTCCACTCCGCGCCGTGGCGGTACAACTCGCCGAAGACCATGGCGGTCTCGGTCGAGGCGTCCTCGCTGAGGTCGTACCGCGCGATCTCCGCACCGCCGGCCTGGTTCACGACGCGGATGAACGCGTTGCGGACCTGGCCGAAGGACTGCTGACGGTTCTCGGCGTCGTAGATCGAGACCGGGAAGGTGATCTTCTCGATCTCGGCCGGGACGGCGGCGAGGTTGACCTTGATCTGCTCGTCGTCGCCCTCGCCCTCACCGGTGAGGTTGTCGCCGGTGTGCTCCACCGAGCCGTCCGGGCTCTTCAGGTTGTTGAAGAAGATGAAGTGCTGGTCACTGCTGACCTTGCCCGAGTTGTTCAGCAGCAGCGCGCTCGCGTCGAGGTCGAAGTCCGTGCCGGTCGTGGTGCGCACGTCCCACCCCAGACCGACGATGACCGCGGTCAGGCCCGGGGCCTCCTTGGTCAGCGATACGTTGCCGCCCTTGCTGAGGCTGACTCCCACGAGTCCCTCCATTGGTGTCCGGGGGCGGGAAGCCCCGTCGTGCGTTGCTATCGGATCAAACGAGTCGATCCTAGTGACGGGTTCCCGGCCCTCGTAGGGCCTTGAACCGAAGAATCACAAGGTGTCGAGCGCCTTGACGTACTCGTTCAGGTCGCGGGCGTCCGGGAGCCCGTTGCGGACGGTCCAGCGGACGACGCCGTCCTTGTCGATGACGAAGGTGCCGCGTACCGCGCAGCCCTTGTCCTCGTCGAACACGCCGTACGCGCGCGAGGTGGCGCCGTGCGGCCAGAAGTCCGACAGCAGGGGGTACTCCAGGCCCTCCTGCTCGGCGAAGACACGCAGGGTGTGGATGGAGTCGTTGGAGACGGCGAGCACCTGGGTGTCGCGGTCCTCGAACTTGGGGAGGTTGTCCCGGACCTCGCACAGCTCGCCGGTGCACACGCCGGTGAAGGCGAAGGGGTAGAAGAGCAGGACCACATTCTTCTCACCGCGGAAGTCCGAGAGCTTCACGTCCCGGCCGTGGTTGTCCTTCAGCTCGAAGTCGGGCGCCTTGTCGCCGACCTGGATCGCCATCGTGCATCCCTTCGGTGGGGCTGTTCGGGTGGACCCACCCTACGCAGAGATCACCGAAGAAGCGCCGGACGGGCTGACCGACCAGCCCGTCCGGCGTTCGAGGACGAGGCCGTTCAGCCCGTCCTGACGTTCAACGAACGGTCACCGCTTGGACTTCGCGGCCTTGGGCGTCGCCAGACGGCTGCCGCTCCAGTCCTTGCCGACGCTGACGCTCTTGGACGCCGTCAGTCCCGCCGTGGTCGCGGCTTCCGAGATGTCGCTCGGCTCCACGTATCCCGTACGGCCGGTCTTCGGCGTGAGGAGCAGGATCGCGCCGCCTTCCTCGATGTACGTGGTGGCATCCACCAGCGCATCCGTCAGGTCGCCGTCGTCGTCACGGAACCACAGCACGACGGCGTCGGCCACGTCCTCGTAGTCCTCGTCCACCAGATCGCCCTCGATGGCTTCCTCGATGGCCTCGCGGAGCTCCTGGTCGACGTCGTCGTCGTAGCCGATCTCCTGGACCACCTGCCCGGGCTGGAACCCCAGCCTGGCGGCAGGGTTCGTCCGCTCCTCCGCGTGGTCCGCGGTCGCGCTCACGGGTTGCCTCCTGATCATGTCTTGATGAATATCTCAGCCACGCGCGTGCGCGAAGCATTGGCCGTAGTCCACACGGGCGGGGCGGATCGCGCAAGTACCCGGCGGCTCGGGCCGCCTAAACGGTGACGATCCCGGCCGTGTCGCCGCAACTCCAGGCATGGCGCTGCGATCGAGGGTGACACACACCACACCTATCTGCCCCCTTTGTGCGTTTGGGAACCGTCTGTGGGTACGAAATTCGCATGGCTTTGCGCCGAGAGCTGACGAACGTCTCGATTACCTCTCGGTAGAGATGACGTTTGCGGTCCCGAGGTACACGATGGGGATCGGTGCAGGCACACAGACGAAAACCGGCCTCAGACAGCCCCTCTGACAGGTAAGGAACAGCGTGGCTTCCGGATCCGATCGCAATCCGATCATCATTGGCGGCCTTCCGAGTCAGGTTCCTGACTTCGACCCCGAGGAGACCCAGGAGTGGCTCGACTCCCTCGACGCCGCCATCGACGAGCGCGGCCGTGAGCGGGCCCGCTATCTGATGCTGCGACTGATCGAGCGGGCCCGCGAGAAGCGCGTGGCCGTGCCCGAGATGCGCAGCACGGACTACGTCAACACCATCGCCACCAAGGACGAGCCGTTCTTCCCGGGCAACGAGGAGATCGAGCGCAAGATCCTCAACGCGACCCGCTGGAACGCGGCCGTCATGGTCTCCCGGGCCCAGCGGCCCGGCATCGGAGTCGGCGGCCACATCGCGACGTTCGCCTCCTCCGCCTCCCTCTACGACGTCGGCTTCAACCACTTCTTCCGCGGCAAGGACGAGGGCGACGGCGGCGACCAGGTCTTCTTCCAGGGGCACGCCTCCCCGGGCATCTACGCGCGCGCGTACCTGCTCGACCGCCTCAGCGAGCAGCACCTGGACGGGTTCCGGCAGGAGAAGTCCAAGGCGCCGTACGGGCTGTCCAGCTATCCGCACCCGCGCTCGATGCCGGGCTTCTGGGAGTTCCCGACGGTCTCCATGGGCCTCGGCCCGATCGGCGCGATCTACCAGGCGCGGATGAACCGCTATATGCACGCGCGCGGGATCGCGGACACCTCCAACTCGCACGTATGGGCCTTCCTCGGTGACGGCGAGATGGACGAGCCGGAATCACTCGGCCAGCTGTCCATCGCCGCCCGCGAGGGCCTGGACAACCTCACCTTCGTCGTCAACTGCAACCTGCAGCGCCTCGACGGCCCGGTGCGCGGCAACGGAAAGATCATCCAGGAGCTGGAGTCGGTCTTCCGCGGCGCCGGCTGGAACGTGATCAAGCTGATCTGGGACCGCACCTGGGACCCGCTGCTCGCGCAGGACCGCGACGGTGTGCTGGTCAACAAGATGAACACCACGCCGGACGGTCAGTTCCAGACGTACGCGACCGAGACCGGCGCCTACATCCGCGACCACTTCTTCGGCGACGACCACCGGCTGCGCGCGATGGTCGAGGGCATGACCGACCACCAGATCCTGATGCTGGGCCGCGGCGGCCACGACCACCGCAAGATCTACGCGGCGTTCTCGGCGGCCAAGGCGCACAAGGGGCAGCCGACGGTCATCCTGGCCAAGACGATCAAGGGCTGGACGCTGGGCCCGAACTTCGAGGGCCGCAACGCCACACACCAGATGAAGAAGCTGACGGTCGACGACCTCAAGCGCTTCCGGGACCGCCTCCACCTGCCGATCGCCGACAAGGACCTGGAGTCCGGCCTGCCGCCGTACTACCACCCGGGCCGGGACTCGGAGGAGATCCAGTACATGCACGACCGGCGCAAGGGGCTCGGCGGGTACGTCCCGACGCGGGTCGTGCGGTCGAAGCCGCTGGCGCTGCCGGACGACAAGACGTACGCGACCGTGAAGAAGGGCTCGGGCCAGCAGTCCATCGCGACGACCATGGCCTTTGTCCGGCTCCTCAAGGACCTCATGCGGGACAAGGAGATCGGCAAGCGGTTCGTGCTGATCGCGCCGGACGAGTACCGCACCTTCGGTATGGACTCCTTCTTCCCGAGCGCGAAGATCTACAACCCGCTGGGCCAGCAGTACGAGGCCGTGGACCGGGACCTGCTCCTCGCGTACAAGGAGTCGCCGACCGGGCAGATGCTGCACGACGGCATCTCCGAGGCCGGCTGCACGGCGTCGCTGATCGCGGCGGGTTCGGCGTACGCCACGCACGGCGAGCCGCTCATCCCGGTGTACGTCTTCTACTCGATGTTCGGTTTCCAGCGCACCGGCGACCAGTTCTGGCAGATGGCCGACCAGCTGGCGCGCGGTTTCGTCCTGGGCGCGACCGCCGGACGTACGACGCTGACCGGTGAGGGTCTCCAGCACGCGGACGGCCACTCCCAGCTGCTCGCCTCGACGAACCCGGGCTGTGTGGCGTACGACCCGGCGTACTCGTACGAGATCGCGCACATCGTCAAGGACGGTCTGCGCCGGATGTACGGCGGCGACGAGGAGCACCCGCACGGCGAGGACGTCTTCTACTACCTCACCGTCTACAACGAGCCGATCCAGCACCCGGCCGAACCGGAGAACGTGGACGTCGAGGGCATCCTCAAGGGCGTCCACCGGATCGGCGAGGGCACGTCGGGCTCGGTCCCGGCGCAGATCATGGCCTCGGGTGTCGCGGTGCCGTGGGCGGTCGAGGCGCAGCAGATCCTCGCCGAGGAGTGGAACGTGAAGGCCGACGTCTGGTCGGCGACCTCCTGGAACGAGCTGCGGCGCGAGGCCGTGGCCTGTGAGGAGCACAACCTGCTGCACCCCGAGGAGGAGCAGCGGGTGCCGTACGTGACGCGGAAACTGAGCAGTGCGGAGGGGCCGTTCGTGGCCGTGTCCGACTGGATGCGGTCGGTTCCGGACCAGATCGCGCGGTGGGTGCCGGGCACGTACCAGTCGCTGGGTGCGGACGGCTTCGGCTTCGCCGACACACGCGGTGCGGCACGGCGGTTCTTCCACATCGACGCGCAGTCGATCGTGGTGGCGGTGCTGGCCGAGCTGGCGAAGGAGGGGAAGGTCGACCGGTCGGTGCTGAAGCAGGCGATCGACCGGTACCAGCTCCTCGACGTCGCGGCGGCCGATCCGGGGGTCGCGGGCGGCGACGCGTAGGGCCTCGACGGGTCTGCTTCGAGGGCGGTGGGGTTGTGGTTTTCGGCTCCGCCGCCCTCGTGCGTTCACCGGCCGGGCGGGTTCTTTACGATGCGGACATGAAGGAGCAATCGGCGCAGGAGCGGTGGGAGCGGCGTACCCAGAGACCGCTGCTGGCGCTGGCCGTCGTGTTCGCCGTCGCCTATGCCGTGCCGATCGTGGACGGCTCGCCGAGCCGTTCGACGGCGGTCGCCTGTCTGGTGATCGAGTGGGTGGTGTGGGGGGCGTTCGCGGCGGACTACGTGGTGCGGTTGGTGCTGGCGCGCGATCGCCGGGCGTTCGTACGGCGGCACTGGCTGGACCTGTGTGCGGTGATCCTGCCGTTGCTTCGGCCGTTGCGGCTGCTGCGGCTGGTGTCCACGTTGCTGCTGGTGGGGCGGCGGGCGCGGATGGCCACGCAGATACGGCTGACGACGTATGTGGCCGGGACGGTGATCGGGCTGCTGATGTTCGGGTCGCTGGCCGTGCTGTCGGTGGAGCGGGACGCTCCAGGCGGGAACATCCGGACGCTGGGTGACGCGGTGTGGTGGTCGTTCACGACGATGACGACCGTGGGGTACGGGGATCATGCGCCGACCACCGGGGTGGGGCGGTTGCTCGCGGTGGGGCTGATGCTGTCCGGGATCGCGCTGCTGGGTGTGGTGACGGCGAACATCGCCGCGTGGTTCATCTCCCGGTTCGAGCGGGACGATGCGGAGGAGCGGCGGCAGACGGAGGCGATCGCGGCGTTGACGGAGGAGGTCCGGGCGTTGCGGGCGGAGGTTGCGGCGTTGTCGGCGACGGCGGTTTCGGAGCCGATGGAGGGGCAGCGGCGTTGACCGGTTGACCGGCGTCGCTCGGGGGGTGGCCTCACCGCCGGAGGCCCCTCCGTCTCCCTCAGGTCTGCCGGCGCGCCACCCCCCTCCAGCAGCGCGCCGTAGCCCCAGGCCGCCCTCCTCGTCGTACGAACTTGCCACGGGAACATGCCGTACGAAGGGCTTGAGCCACTTTGAACCCTCCCCCAACCGAAGCGGGGGATTCCTGGCTCACGCCGCTCGGCCGCTCAGCGAGCGACCGAGTCTTACGCGATCAGCGCCAGCCGGGTTGGCACCAGCCCGGCTGATCCACTGTGGCGTGCGCCGTGCACCGGGTCGGAGGAATCTTTAGCGTTGTCACCCTGATAGGGGAAACAGGGGCCAGAGCGACCCCTGTTGATCCCGCGTCAGATATGGGCCGCTCCCGCGCCCGCCTCCGCGTTCTCGCCGCGCTTGGTCAGGAAGGCGACCAGGACCGCCACCGCGGCAACTCCGGCGGCGACCAGGGACGCCAGGCTCATGCCGGAGATGAAGGTGTCGTGCGCGACGCCCGTGATCTTCGCGGCGATGGCGTCCGGTGTGCCCGGCGGGACCGGCGCGGCGCCCTGCTGGACGGCCTCGGCGGCCTGCGCCTCCTGGGCCGGGGTGAGTTCCGGAAGGCCCGCGTCCGCCCAGTTGCCGGGGAGGTCGCTGTCGACCTTGGAGGCCATGACGGCGCCCAGGACGGCCGTACCGAGGCTGCCGCCGATCTGCATCGCCGCCTGCTGGAGACCGCCGGCCACACCGGAGAGCTCCATCGGGGCGTTGCCGACGATGACCTCGGTGGCGCCGACCATGACCGGCGCGAGACCCAGGCCGAGCAGGGCGAACCAGAGCGACATGATGCCGCTGCCGGTGTCGGTCTCCAGGGTGGACATGCCGTACATGGCGATCGCGGTGAGCGCCATGCCGCCGGCCAGCGGGACGCGCGGGCCGACCTTGTTGATCATCGCGCCGGCGAGCGGCGAGCCGACGATCATCATGCCGGTGAGCGGCAGCAGGTGCAGACCGGCGTCGATGGGGCTCATGCCGTGCACGTTCTGGAGGTAGAACGTCACGAAGAACAGGCCGCCCATGAACGCGATGGCCATCAGGACCATCAGGACGACACCGGCGGACAGCGCGACCGAGCGGAACAGGCCCAGCGGGATCAGCGGCTCCCGCACCTTCTTCTCCCAGAGGGCGAAGAGGGCGAAGCCCAGCGCGGACACGCCGATGAAGGTCCACGTCTGTCCGTCGCCCCAGCCCCACTCGGGGGCCTTGATGAGCGCCCAGACCAGGCAGAACATCGCGCCGGAGAGCAGGCCGATGCCGAACAGGTCGAAGGAGCGCGGGGCGTTCTCCGCGCGGTGGTCGTTCAGGATGAGCAGGCCCAGGACGAGGGCGAGGATGCCGACCGGCACGTTGATGTAGAACACCGACTGCCAGCTGACGTGCTCGACCAGGACACCGCCGAGGATCGGGCCGCCGGCCGTGGAGGCACCGATGACCATGCCCCAGATGCCGATGGCCATGTTGAGCTTCTCGGCCGGGAAGGTGGCGCGCAGCAGACCGAGCGCGGCCGGCATCAGCAGAGCGCCGAACAGGCCCTGGAAGACACGGAAGGTGATGACCGCGGCGATGGAGTCGGACAGGCCGATGGCTCCCGAGGCGGCGGCGAAGCCGACCACGCCGATGAGGAAGGTCTGCCGGTGGCCGAAGCGGTCACCGAGCTTGCCCGCGGTGATCAGGGAGACCGCGAGGGCGAGGAAGTAGGCGTTGGTGATCCACTGGACCTCGGCCCAGCTGGCCTTGAGGTCGGTGGCGATGGCCGGGTTGGCGATGGCCACGATGGTGCCGTCGAGGGCCACCATCATCACGCCCACGGCGACGGTGATCAGGGTGAGCCAGGGATGGCCGCGCAGGCCCTTGGCCGGCGCCGGATCCGACGGGGCTGATGGCGCCTGGTCCCCCGGCCCCGTCTTGTCGATGGTGGTCTGACTAGTCATGTGTTCGAGATTAGTGTCACCCTCTGACAGTTGACAAACCAGTTCACAAGTCGGTAACTGTCGCGTCACTCCCATATAGCCTGAACTGGGAAAACAGTTCGAGGAAAGGCCTGGTGGACACGGTGAACAGTGCGGGCACGGCATCGGCGACCCGGCCGGGACTGCGCGAGCTGAAGAAGCGGCGGACCCGGGACGCACTGCTGCGCACCGCGGTCGAGATGTTCACCACGCGCGGGTACGACCACACGACCGTCGACGACATCGCCGCGGCCGTCGATGTCTCGCCCCGCACCTTCTTCCGCTACTTCTCCGGCAAGGAGGACGCCGCCCTCGCCCTGGAGGCGATGACGGTGGCGCACTTCCTCGACGCCGTGCGCGCCCGCCCCGCGCACGAACCGCCGATGGAGGCGATGCGCCGGGCCGTCATGGAGGGGTGGGACACGCTCAGCGCGGTCGTCGAGTCCGTCGCTCCGGTCGAGCAGTATCTGCGGATGTACCAGGTGATCGAGTCGACGCCCGTGCTGCTCGCCGCACATCTGCGCCACTTCGCGGAGACGGAGGAGCAGATGGCGCTGCTGATCGCGGAGCGCGAGGGCCTCGACGTGGACGCCGATCCACGACCGCGGGTGGCGGTGGCCGTCTTCAGCGGGGTGATGCGGGTGACGGAACGTCAGTGGAGCACGGGCCCGGACTTCAGCCTGGCGGCAATGCGCGAACTGGCGGCCACCTACCTGGATCAGGTGGGACCGGCACTGGCCGGCAACTGGCGTGCGCCTCAAGAAGCGTGACTTTACCCAAACGTGATCCGCGTCACTCGGTTCACGCGAGACCCTCTCGTTCTCCTAGTGTGTCCTCCCAGTGACTTCCTTCGACACCTCTCCCTCACTCAGCGTCTGGCGCGCACTGCTCGCCCTGGCCGTGGTGTTCGTGATGCTGGCGACCACCGGCTGGACCGCCCTGCGCAGCGGGCGGGCCCAGACGCCGTTGCAGGCCTCGCTCTCCGCCTGGGAGCACGGCCGTCTCGACGGACACCGGCTGCCGGACCCGGACGCCGCACCCGCCCGGCTGGCCCGCTTCTTCGCCTCGCTCACCGACCGGCAGCGCGCCCACCTCGCCCACCGCTATCCACTGGCGGTCGGCAACATGAACGGCGCCCCCGTCCGGCTGCGTTACCGCGCCAACCGCATCGCGCTCGACCAGGCCCGCAAGGTCGAACTCAAGCGCATGCACGACAACCGGCTCAGCCCCACCGGGCAGCAGGAGGCGGGCCGGCGTATGCACCGCTTCGCGTCGCTCATGAGGGCCGACCGGCACATCCTCGCCTTCGACCCGGCCGGCTCGGGCCGGATCGCCGAGGTCTTCGGCGATCTGACGAAGGCCCAGCGGGTCTCCGTCGTCGTCCCCGGCGTCGACACCGACCTGCTCACCTTCCAGCGCACCCACCGCAGATACTCGGCGCCGGTCGGCATGGCGAAGTCCCTGTACGCGGCCGAACGCACGGCGAGCCCCTCGACCCGCACGGCCGTGATCGCCTGGGCCGACTACACCGCGCCCAGCGGCATCGGCATGGACGCGGCCACCGCGATGCGCGCCGAGGACGGCGCGGTCCGGCTGACCAGGATGGTGCGCGCGCTGCCCGGCCGGGTGCCCGTTTCGCTGTTCTGCCACAGCTACGGCTCCGTGGTGTGCGGGGTCGCCGCGCACACGCTGCCGCGCCGGGTCGCCGACATAGCGGTGGCCGGCAGTCCTGGCATGCGTGCGGCGACGGCGTCGCACCTGCGCACCTCGGCGCAGGTGTGGGCGATGCGGGACACCGACGACTGGATCCAGGACGTGCCGTACATGGAGTTCGGCGGTCTCGGGCACGGCGCCGACCCGGTGTCCACCGCGTTCGGGGCGCGGGTGCTGTCGGCGCGCGGCGCCGAGGGGCACGCCGGCTACTTCGAACCGGGCACGCAGAGCCTCACCAACTTCGCCGAGATCGGGGTTGGCGCGTACCGCGCGGTGGACTGCGCCGACGATGCCGGCACGTGCCGGGCGGGTTTGTCCGGCACCACCGCGGTCGGACGCGCGTAGAGGCGCAAGAAACTGCGGTCTGCGCAGGGAGGGGACGAAAGAGCGCGTGCCGCATACGATGAGCCGCATGGGTGACGTACTGGCCGGATTTCATGCCGCCTGGGAGTTCGAGTCCGACTCCGTGCTCATCCGTTACGAACGGGGGATTCGAACACCCAAGCTGTTCCAGGCGCTCGGGGAGCGCCGTGTGCCGTTGGAGGCTCTGCAGGGGGTGACGCTCTCCCCCGGCCGGCGCGGGACCGTGGTGCTGCGCGCCGAGCCACGGGCGGGCGCCGATCCGCTGATCGAGGCGGCCGCGGGCCAACTGAAGGAAGGCAGCGATCCTTATCGTCTGGTGCTGCCTGCCGAACGGGAGACGCTCGCCGAGTACTACGCCGATGAACTACGGGGCCTGTTGACCGAGTCCGGTCCGGCCGAACGCCATCTCGTGGCGGCGCCGGAGCCGCCGTTGCAGTTCAAGGCGTACGACGCGAAGGCGTCTTTCGACGGTACGTCCGTGTCGTTCCGGTGGTTCTGGACGGGGGCGTCGTCGGCGAAGTGGAAGGCCGGCGACCAGAAGTTCGCGGTCGCCGACCTCAGCGGGGTCGAGTGGCGGTCATCCGAGGTCTTCGAGGGCCATCTGCGGCTGCTGCGGCGCGATGCGCACGATCAGCCTGCGCAGGCTGATCAGGATCCGGCGGCCGTGGTGTTCGGGCTGGGGTACGGGCCTGTGCATGAGTCACTGCCGTTCGCGGCGGCTGTATTGGCTGCGGTTCGCACCGCGGGTCCGGCGGCAGCGGTGGTTGCCGCTCCGCGGCGGGATCCCGCGGATATTGCGGAGCGGATTCGGCATCTTGGGGAGTTGCATCAGGCTGGGTTGGTGACGGATGAGGAGTTCTCCGTGAAGAAGGCGGAGTTGTTGGCTGAGCTTTAGCGTGTGCCGGGTTCGGTTTGGTGTTCGGTGCGGGTTGTGGGGGTTGCTCGCGCAGTTCCCCGCGCCCCTCAGGTATCTCTACTCCCGTCCGGCAGAAGTGAACGTCATGTCTGCGTAGCGGTTGCCTGCGACCTTTGCGGCGATGGGGTCCAGCAGGGTCATGTCCTCCTCGCTGAGCACTATGCGGGTGGCCGCCGTGTTCTCCTCGACCCGGGTCGGCTTGCGGGTGCCCGGGATGGGGATGACCGGGAGGTTGTGGACCGTTGACTGTTGCTGGGCCCAGGCCAGGGCGATCTGGCCGAGGGTGGCGCCGTGGGAGGCGGCGACCTTGCGGATCGGTTCCAGGAGGCTTGCGTTGGCCGTTGCGTTGTCGCCGGTGAAGCGGGGCATCTGGCGGCGGAAGTCGTCGGCGGTCAGGTCCTTCTCGGCGCTGGTGAAGGAGCCCGTGAGGAAACCCCGGCCCAGCGGCGAGTACGGCACGAGGGCCACGCCCAGTTCGCGGGCCGTCGGCACCACGCCCGCCTCGATGTCCCGGCTGAACAGCGACCACTCCGACTGCACGGCGGCAATCGGATGCACGGCCTGCGCGGCCCGCAGTTCCGCGCCGGTGACCTCGCTCAGCCCGAGGTGCTTGACCTTGCCCTCGCGGACCAGCTCGGCCATCACGCCGACGGTCTCCTCGATCGGCACGTTCACATCGCGGCGGTGCATGTAGTAGAGGTCGATCACGTCGACGCCCAGGCGCTCGAGGCTCGCCTCGACGGCCTGGCGGATGTACGGCGGGTCGTTGCGGATGATCCGCCGGGTCGGGTCGTCCGGCGGGATCGCCAGGGCGAACTTGGTCGCGATGACCACGTCGTCCCGGTGCGCCTTGAAGAACGGCGACAGGAACCGTTCGTTCTCTCCCTGGCCGTACGCGTCCGCCGTGTCGTAGAGCGTGACGCCCAGCTCCAGCGCCCGCTCCAGGGTGGCCCGGGACTCCTGCGCGTCGGAGGGGCCGTAGGCGAAGCTCATGCCCATGCAGCCGAGGCCCTGCACACCGACCTCGGGGCCGTCGTCGCCGAGTCGTACCGTCGGGATCCTGCTGTCGGTCATCGGGTCGTCTCCGCTTCGCGGACGCGGGTGGCGTCCGTATAGAAACTGATCTTCCGGTCGAGCACGGCCAGGGTGTCCTGGAGTTCGGCGATCCGGGCCTGTACGTCCCGGCGGGTCTCCTCCAGCAACGTGCACCGCTCGCCGTAGGTGCTGTCGCCCGCACGCACCAGCTCCGCGTACCGCACCATGTCGGCGACCGGCATGCCGGTCAGCCGCAGCTTGCCGACGAGGTCGAGCCAGTCCAGGTCGCGGTTGGTGTAGCGGCGCTGGCCGGTGTGGGAACGGTCGATGTGGGACATCAGGCCGATCCGCTCGTACCAGCGCAAGGTGTGGGCTGACAGGCCGGTGAAGGCGACGACCTCACTGATCGTGTACCGGTCCTGGCCGTCGGGGCGCGGATGCCGGCGGGGTGGGGCGGAGCAGATGTCCGTGCGGGTGAGGGCTTCTTCGATGCCTTCTTCGGTGCGTTCTTCGGTGGCTGCTGCCATGGTCTGCATCACCGTCATGCGCCCCACGCTATGACCTTGGAGTGCACTCCAGGCAAGCGCAGACGGTAAGAAATCGGCAGGACGCGCCTCGGGTCGGGTGGCTAGCGTTCGGGCCATGAGTCTTGTACGCCGTGCCGTGCCCGAAGATGCCCCGGAAGTGCTGCGACTGCGCCAGGTGATGATCGATTCGGTGTTCGCAGCGGACGGGTCCAGAGACTGGCATACGGAGTCCCTGCCGACGCTGCGCGCGCGGCTGGGCGAGCCGGACGGGGACTTCGCGGCGTTCGTGGTCGACCATCCGGAGCGGCCGGGGGCGCTGGCGGCGCTGGTGGCCGGGACGCTGGAGTACCGGATCGGGAAGGCCGGCAATCCGCACGGGAGGATCGGCTTCGTCTTCAGTGTCGCCACCGACCCGGATGCGCGGCGGCGGGGGTACGCGCGCGCGTGCATGGAGGAACTGCTCCAGTGGTTCCGGGAGCGCGGCGCCGGCCAGGTCGACCTCACCGCCTCCGCCGAGGCCGAGCCGCTCTACGCCTCACTGGGCTTCGCGCGGACGAAGGACCCCTTGATGCGGGTCAACTACCCGTCGCTATAGCAACGGGCTTGCACAACGGGCACCACTGGCTGTGGTGCTGCGTTTGCGTCCAGCCCCACCCCGCTGACGCGGTGGTGGGGCGGGGGCCGTTGACTGGGCCCCGCGTCGCCACAACTCCCACGCACGCGCGCGGATGTTGCGGGAGCCTCCCCCACTCTCGGCTTCGCTCGAGCGGGAGGTGCCCCCATCGGTCCGC
>NZ_JBQQCE010000214.1:0-15867 GCF_052245645.1 Streptomyces sp. KR55
GCGGACCGATGGGGGCACCTCCCGCTCGAGCGAAGCCGAGAGTGGGGGAGGCTCCCGCAACATCCGCGCGCGTGCGTGGGAGTTGTGGCGACGCGGGGCCCAGTCAACGGCCCCCGCCCCACCACCGGAGCGCACGCGCCGGGGCGGGGCTGGACGCAAACGCAGCATCACCGCCAGTGGTGCCCGTTGTGCAAGCCCGTCGCTATAGCGACGGGTAGTTGACGGACTCCCAGGACAGCAGGAGACGGTCCTTGTTCGCGCCCGAGCGCTTCCCGGCGGAGGTGAGCGGGGTGACATGGATGCCGTCCGATGCGGGCCAGGCCACGCGCAGGGTGCCGTTGGGGGCCACTGCGGTCGCCGTCCGGGTCCACTCGCGGGTGTTGTTGTAACCCGCTGACAGGTAGGGGAACTTGGCCGGCAGGCTCACGGCGGTGCTGGTCGCGGCGAGACCGTCGGCGGTGGTCGTCGCCGCCCCGGCTGCCGCGTACCACACCCCGACCAGGGCGGCGGTGGCGGCGAGACCGCCGATCAGGGGCTTGCGAGCGCCCCGCATACGGCGGTGACGTGTGGTGCGTCGTGCTGAAGTCATGCCTTCCTGTCGCCGCAGGAGGAGGGAAGGTTGCCTTCCGCGTTTCCTCGTTGCCGTCATCGACGGGCGTGCACCACAATCCCCTGCATGACCTCCGCTATCCGCCACGTCACGATCGACTGCCGCGACCCTTACACTCTCGCGGGCTTCTGGTCCCAGGTCCTGGACCTGCCCCTGCACGAGGACGACAAGCCGGGCGACGAGTCTGCGCTGATCGAGGGCGCCGGCCTGCTCTTCGTCGCCGTTCCGGAGGCCAAGACCGTCAAGAACCGCGTGCACCTCGACATCCAGCCGCAGGACCGCACCCGCGACGAGGAGGTCGACCGCATCCTCGCCCTTGGCGCCACCCTCTTCGACGACCGCCGCAACCCTGACGGCACGGGCTGGGCCGTCCTCGCAGATCCGAACACTCACAACTACCGGTTCTGAGGATAGCGCCTGGTCAGCCGGTACGGAGCGAAGCTCTCAACTTCCGCTCTTCGTAGGCGAGTTGGGCGCCAGCACGAATGACCCCTTGTGCGGCAGGGTTTCGATGAGTCCGCGCTCACGCAGGTCACGCAGCGCGCGTCTGATGGTGTGATCCGCCACGCCGTACTGCTGCGCTAGGCGCACGATGCTGGGCAGGGCTGCGCCTGGCGGGATGCGCCCCGACTCGATGTCACGGCCAATCTCGCGCGCTACCCGCTGCCATTCGTACTCCGCCATGCCCTCAGCTTCGCGCGGTACGCCGTAGGCCGCATTGGCGGACCATGGTGCACCGTGGCTACCCATGGCGTACCGTGGTGCATGAAAAGCAGAAAACGCCCCCGAGAGATCCGGGCTAGGGATCGCTCAGGGGCTGAGCCGACTGAATAGGAGTCGACCTAGTGCGCACCCTACTCGCGCTGATTCTCAGCGTCCTACTGCCCGCCCGTGGAAAGCGCCGGGCGGAAACCGTGCCGACAGCGCCAGCCACCCCCCGGAGACTGCCCGCCCTCCGTCCGTCAGAGGTGATCTACGCGGACGGCCTGCCGCTGGTCCGGCCGTACCTGGTCCATTTCGAACGACAGCGGGAACGGCAGCGACAGCGGGAAAGGCGAGTTGCGGCCCTTATGGCTGCCGCTGGCTACGACTTCCCGGAGCGTGCGGCATGAGTGACTTCATCGTGCCCGTCAGCAACGCCGACTTCCCGCCGTGCATGGACCGGGGCGGCAACCCGCGCTTCCCGTGTTTCCTCAGCGGCGACCACTCCGGCGACCACCGGGATTCGCTGGGGAACACGTGGCCGCGCACATGCGGCGACTTCCCCGACGTACCTGCCGACAGTTGGCAGCACGGGGCTTGCAACCTTCCGGCCGACCACAGCGGCGACCACGTGAACGACGCTTGCCACACGTGGGCGGAGGCTTCGCAGACAAATGCTCCGGCGGAGCCTCAGCGCGAGGAATTCACAGCGCTGCGCCCCCTTGGCTTCGACGCAGTGACGGGCAAACGCGCCTACGTGCTGCCCGAACCTGGTGGGGTGCTGGACAAAGCAGCCGACATGTTCGCACTGGAATCGGCCACTGTGTGGCACAGCCTTGCGGCAGCGATGGTGCAGAGTCCCGAAGCGCTGCCCGCAGACGAAGCGAACTTCATCCTGGCGCGCGTGGTGGAATCACTTGGCGAGGTGATTCCTATCGCTGCGCAAGCCATTGAGAACAATCCGGCTGCTGATCTTCCGCTGTGGAGTGAATCCGGGCGGGACATCGGGGCAGTGATGCGAGACACGAAGCTGTAAGCGCCCCCAGGAAGCACGAAACCCCCGGCACCCGTGGATTGGGTGTCGGGGGCTTTTTCATGCGCCCAGAGTCTCACCAGCGGATTGGCTCAGCGTCGCCACCGACGCACACGGGACACGGGCGCTTCTCAGTCCACGCGCACAGCCGACAGCCACCGAATCCGCAGCACCCGTCACACCAAATGGCACGGTGCCCGGTACAAAGCCCGCAGTAGCCCAGCGGAGGGAGCGGGGGCGGAAGCTTCCTGGTGCTCTCGACGCGCGTCCGGCTGGGCTTCCTGACAGCCTTCCGGGACCGTTCCGGGGCGGTAGTCATCAGGCGCTCACTGCGGGCACTTTCCGATGTGCCGGTACAGCGTTACGGCCGGACCCGAAACGCGTTCCATATGCCCACGCCGAACCTGTTCAAGCGTCTTGAAGGGCTTCATGCACGCTGAGCACTTCTCACCAGCGGGCGCGTACGTCGTGTACTCCCACTGACTTGCGTCCGTCTCTGGTACCTGAGTTCCACTGGCCATGGTCGCTGTCCCCTCGCGTGGTCCGATGACAACCACGCTAGGAACACTGGAACCCCAACTCACAGCCGATTGCACGAGATTGCACGCCGATCACCCGAGCGAGTCGATAGCCGCTCTGATCAGGACATGGGCCTTCCCGCCGTACAAAGCGACGTCAGCCAGCGAGGCGAACGCGTCGGCGTACATGGCCACCTCTCGGGGCTGAGTGATCGTCAGGTATCCGGAGACCAACTCGACATTCACCTGTGCCGTGTCGAATATCCAGAATCCCTCAACCGGCATTCGGGACCGGCCAATCTTCGTGCGCACCACACCCAAACTGACATTGGGCAGCGCAGCGACCGTCAGCAAATGCTCAAGTTGCTCAACCTGCGTATCTGGCTCACCGAGTGCGTTCCTTAGAACTGACTCCTCTATCAGGAACGCGAAACGACGCTGACCCTCATACAGCACGCGCTGACGCTCAATACGGGCAGCCACGGCATCGGCCACATCGTCAACGTCAACCCGTCGTCGCTGTACCGCGCGCAATACGTCTTCGGTGTAGCCGTAGGTCTGGATCAACCCAGGGATTAGCCCCGGTGAGTAGGAGCGGAACCAGCGCGTTCGTTCGTACAGCGGCAAACGCGCTTCCTGCGCCTGTCGCAGCCCCGCACGCTCCATCCGGCGCCACTCCACCCACATGCCCTCTACGGCGCGCAGAGAGGCAATCAGGTCCGCTGTCTGGTCCTCTGCGCCGCAAGCACGGCACCATGCGCGAATGTCGTCAGCGGAAGGCGACGTTTTCGCGGTCGAGATCCGAGAAACCTTGGCAGGGTGCCACCCGCATGCTTCAGCGAGTCGCTTACCGTCCAACCCGGCGTCCTTGCAGATCTCTCGAAGCCGATCGGCAAGGACTTTCCGGGCTGCCTGAACACTTGATGATCCTGATGCGGGCATGGCATGGACCGGTCAGACCGGCTTGTACTCCTCGTGAGGCGTAGCCCGCTCCCAGACCTTTTCGAACGCTGTACTGACCATCTCTACGACGGCCGGTTCGGTGCTCCATTCACGGTCGACTACTTCCCCGACACCAGAGAAGTAGGTGAACAGCACCGATGAATTGTCGAACATCCATAGGTCGGTACCGGGTAGGGGAATATCCGCTGCCTTGCGTCGGGGCAACCAGCGGACCAACTCACCCGCCGCAACGTTCGGAAACGTCACGTCGTACTCGTACTTGATGTAGTGCGTCACTGGTTCCGAGACGATCCGGGCACGGCGCATTACCACTCCGCGCGCCGTTGTCTCGGTTACCACGTCCAGAAACGGGCGCCACCACGTCGACCGGTCAGCGGCAGGATCAAGACGCTTGCCTTTCTGCCACGCGATGAACTCGGGGTCGTTCGGCTGGTACGCGTCGCGCATTTCCAGGTGCGCGGCTGAATGACGCGCCTTCGCCAGACCCTCAAGTACGGGGTTCGTCATCGTTGCTACTCGCTGTCGGGGCGGGGGATGTACTGAAGCATGACCTTCGGAAGCCTGATGATCGTCTCGTGATCCGGCACGTCTGTGGAGTGACCGGGGATTGAGCCGATCTCCTGGCACGCCTTCACATCCTCCTCCGTGGCCTTGTACGACTGGATCAGTAGGTCACCCGTGTCTTCGTCCAGCCAGATGGTTGGAGAGTCCGTGTCCGGCGTGTTCGGGATGATCCCGAGGAACCGTAGCCGCATGCCGTGCCCTTCCGTCGATGCGATTGCGCCTGATTGCACGACCATCACCCGCCCGACGGATGACGTCAAGAGGGCATGTGCGCCCGGCACTTGGAGTCGGGAGCAGTGGCTATCTGACACACCGTCACATAAGCCAGAAAGCCCCGCACGCAGCCCCGGAATCCAGGGTGCATGCGGGGCTTCGCCATTTTGTGACGCGCAAAACGGAGCGCATTTAATGCGCAGCCTTGATCACGTGCGCCAGCCACTCAGCAGGAGTCAGCACGTTGCCTTTGTCGTCCACGATTTCGCGCCGATGAGTCGCCTGGTTGTAACGGCTACGCGGCATCGGCCAATCCTCGCCATAGGTACGCCAGTCAAAGCCCAGCCGGTACAACAGCTCAGCGCGGGAAGCCTGCGCCCACAGAGCCTCGTTTATCTCCGAATACCCAATACCGGCTGCATATGCGCGCTGTGCATACGTCAGCGGACGGGGAATGTCAGCGGCCGGATCGCTCACTGTCTTGCGCTGGCTGCGGCGGCTCACTTGTCAGTCCCCTCAATCTTCCAACCAAGCTTCTGCATCGCAGTTGGCGTAAGTCCAAGAGAATCGCTCGCATAGCGGTATTCCTGCGCCTGCCACGCTGAAGCCTTGCCGGTCAACAGCGCCGTTTCATACGTGATCAGCAGCGCCACCGTTCCCGCCGCTGTCTCATCCCACATGAAAGCCTGAGGCGACTTCCACAGCGATTCCCAGCGGGCGCGCTGTGATTCCGTCCACTCAACACCAGCAGGCATAGGCGGAGGGTCGAGCGGCGATTCATTGGGTAGTGTGACCGTGGCTGTTGGCTGGGCGGCACCAGGTGCGCGCCGATTCCCGTAACGGCTACGGGGCGCTGACGGATTGCGCGGCTTAGGCATACGCAGTCCCTTCAATGGTTGCTGTGAGTAGTCGAAATGGGGTTGATTGGGTGGCGCGCAACTCGGAGCCCTCCCCCGCGTTCTGGCGCCCCCGCCCCTTAGGGGGTGATCCCCACCCCTATGGGGGCTATGTCCGATTCGGCAGTCTTACTCAGCGTGAACACCCAGCGCATACCGCGCGTAGTGATCCGCCAGCGTTTCAGCCGTCTTCATCAACCGCTCACCCTCGGCGGACATGTGGGGAATGCCGTTGGTCAGCACGTCACGCAGCCAATCGCTTACAGCTATCGGGCGCCCTGCCTCAGGCGTGGTCGGCAGGACACCCAGCAGCACGTCAAGATGCATACGCGGGAACTGTCGGCCAGGGTCGTGCACAGCCAGCGCGGCTATCGCCTCAAGGGCAATGTTTCGGGTCCATGCTTCACGGATGTTCATGGGCGTTCGCCCTCCTCTCTGCGCGGAGCGGGGCGAGCTGACGCAGTGTCAACCCACCCCGTTTCGCATGCATTAGGCGCGCTTCGCGATACCCGCGTGGATGAACTTCTCAGCCTCGCTCTGCGGCAGCGACTCCACCTTGTCGATCCTGTCGCCCACGAATCGGACCTTTACGCGCGGCTCATCAACAGCGCCAACGTGCTTGAGCCAATCGGCAGCGAGCTGAGGCAGCGTCACACCCACGCCGGGGTTTACGTGGAACTTCGGCGCGTCCACCAGCGTGCGAGCCTTACCGCGCTGCTGAAGCTCCACATAGGCCAGCAGGCTCACAGCGGCCCGATAGCGGCCCTCAGCAGCCTTAGCAGCACGCTGAGCCTCTTCGTACGCTTCCAGCGCCTCAGGCAGCGCCGTACGGGCTTCGTCTATCGCCTGCGGAAGCGCCGCAATCCACGCGCGGTAAATGGCAGCATCGGCTTGGCGGACCTTTTCGGCCAGCGCGTTCAGCTTGCCCACGGCGAAACCGCGCAGCTTAGTTACGCGCTCTACCTCGCTGGGCAGCTCGCCAATGTCCTTACCGCTTCGCACAGCAGCACGGGCGGCATCGTGGTCCCGCTGCTGTGCTGCCTCGATGTAATCGGAACGCACGACGTCATCGACCTCGACGGCATACGCGCTGTAAGCGTCGAACGCGGCATCACGGGCGGCCATCGCGTCGGTAACGGCCTTCGGCAGTGTGACACCAGCGGGGATAACGTCCGGCGAGTCAGGGACGTACGGAGTAGAAAGCTTGTCGGTCATTGGGTTTCTCCTTGGTTGGCGGCAGCGCGCGGCGGCCAAATAGCCTCAGCGTCCATGACGAGATAGGTGTTAATCGCGTAGGGGTCCGGGACCGTTATCCAGCCCAGCTCGCGCAGCAGCCGGTGAACGGCGTTAATGTCCAGCGGCGGCAGACCTTCGCGGAATCGCGCCGCATTCATGGCGCCGTGAACAGCTTGCAGCCACATGTACCGGCCCTGGGCGGGGCGAATAACCTGCGGCAGCAGCCGAAAGAACGGGTCGTTTTCATCCATGTGGGGTTTCTCCTTAGCGGTGCTCAGTGCGGCGCTCCCAGCGGCACAACAGCTTCCAAACCTCCGTCTGGGCTATCTCCGCTGCGGTTTCGTAGTCAAGGTAATCGGGCACTATGAGCGCCTCGACTAGTTCGGCATATAGCCGCTCGCGCTCTTCAACCGGCGCATTAGCAGCGTTGTACCCCATGCGGTCCAGCGTTCCGGCTGTCACGTGACGGGCGACACCGCGCCATTGATTAGCCCTACTGCGGCGAGTATTACGCTCAGCCATTTGCGGCACCACGGCGGCCAGCTACACGCGCCTCATACATTGCCGCGCTCGCGCTGGCCAACTCCGCTGCGTAATCCAGCAACACGTGGGGCTGGCCGTTAACCATGACGCCATCAGCGCGGATCGTCGACAGCACGTCGTTAAGGATCTGCCCCAGCGCAATACGGTTGGGGGTGCGGGGTTCGTTATCCATAAAGAAACACTCCGATGATGATTTGAAGCGCAGTAGCCAGCGCAACCAGGTGCGCGGAAAGATCAGCCATGGTCAACCTGCTTACCGTGAGTAGGCTGCGGCGGGCACGGTAAACACCGCGATACCGCCCCTGGCGCTCCGCTCAAAACCGTGGTTATCGACCAGCCAGCCATAGAACGTGCGCTGGCCAACAGGCTTTAGGTCATTCACAACACACCAGCGGCGGTACTGCGCGAGCAGCGTGGAGCCGTAAACCGTCGCACCAGGCTCCAACGTGGCGATGAAGGCAGAGTGCGCGGGCTTGGCGACAGAAGCGGCGTACGCAGCGGCAGCAGCCTTAGCGCGCTCACGCACAGCACGATCGAAAGCGGCTCGTTCGTCAGTGACAGATAGGAAGCTTTCCGCACTACGAACCAGCAGGCGGAGGCGGGAAAGCTCACTGTCCTGGTTAATCAGCCGGTCAAAGGTCCGGTGATCCTCCCAGCAGAGCGGCTTGTAGCACGACAGATCCGGCGAGTAAGGGTGACCAGACGGGCTCAGCAACTCGCTGGCGCAGCCATTGTGCTGGTAAGCCCAGTCATCGGCAGTACGACCGCACCACGCGCACGCATGATGTGCAGCCGGGCCACGCTCAGCGCGGATACGCTTGTGTACAGCGTCGTATGTCGGGACAGTGCCCATGGGAAGTCTCCTTGTCGCGGTAAACGAAAAAGCCCCCAGATGCTGGGAGCGTCAATCAGTGCCGCGACACACTGAGTGAAACTCGACCAACATCCGGGGGCTTAGTCATGCACGCATTAGGCGGAGGCATCAGCCTGCCTTCCCTGCGTGCGGGGAGTCTGTATTGGCGGGTAGCGGCGGAGGCAAAGCCGTCCTGCTCGCTGTCGCGGTCCCGCAGTAATGAGTGAGTGAGTCGAGTGCACGAAGGTGCATTTCCGCAGGTCACTGGTAACTCTTGTCCTGGTATGCCCCAATCCTTGCGTTGGGCGTGTCGCGCTGCCGAACAGGGGTGAGTGGTGAAGTGACCGAATGACCGTCACTCCGGTTTGCTCCAAGAGACTCCCATTGCAATGTGATTTTTTTATGCGTTCACCACTTCATCACTTTCCCCTGGTCGGAGGCCTGCGCTTCCCGCTGTGAGTGACGAACCTGCCCCGGCGCTGCTGGTCGGCTGCTGCGAGCGGGTGCACATTCCGGCAATGCGATGTGCACCAGACCACAATCTGACTGGTCATCAGAGCTTGCTAACAGTCCGTCAGACATGCAGAAAGCCCCACCCGGCAAGCTGCGAAGCTCACCGAACGGGGCTGTCTGCTGCTGTTGCGCTGCGCGCCTACGCGCTGAGCGCTGCCGGGAAACCCTGTAGGGCCGCCTGTAGCGCTTCCAGACGCCTTATCCGCTGCCGCGTAAGCGCCGACCTGTCTCCGCCCCTCTGAGCGGCGTACAGGGCATCCAGTCGGGCCGACACGTGCCGTACCTCAGCGGCCAGGAATGCGCGCGCTTCGCTGCTCATGCCGCTGCCTCCAACTCCAGCGCAGCGTCAGAGAAAAAGTCGTCCAGCATCGTGAAGCGCACGCGGCTCTCATCCAGCCGTCGCCAGCCGCCGCGCGTTCCTCGCTTCACGCTGAGATTGGCGCCAGCCTGGACGAGCATTGCGCGCCGCTTCGCTGTGTCGGCGTCGTGCCATGTGTCGGCGTAGCTGCGGCCGGTGTCGATGGTTTCCACCCGTTCCGGCGTAGCGCTACGCGTCAGCAGCTCCGTAATGCGCGCGTCAAGGGCGTCTCTCCGCTGTTCCCAAAGGCGCCGGGTAACCGGGTTGGTCTGCGTTCCCTCGCTGGCAATGTGCGCTTCGTACTCGGCTGCCGTCGCGTCAATTTCCGGCTGTGGGTCGTAGCCCGGAATCACCCTGCTGTGCGTCACACGGAGTCCGCCAACGGCAGCAAGGAATTCGCCCGTCACGTACTCGTCAACCCAATCGCCCCGGACGTTGGACGGTGCCTCGCAGAAGTCGCCCCGCGCGTGACTGTTGCACTTGTATGTGGGTGTTTTCCCTTCCTGCGCATTCAGGTACATGCGCCCGCCGCAGGATGCGCAGTGAATGACCCCGAGCAGCAGCGCGTTTGTGTCCTTGCGTTCCCGGTTGTCGATACTCCGCGAATCCAGCAGCGCGCCGACTGCGTCAAACTCTTCGCGGGTCAGAACCGGCTCATTCGTGAGCATGACGGGCGCGCCGTTGGCGTCACGCACTGGCTTGCCGCTGTGCATTTTCCAGCCGAGCAAGTTGGGGTTGCGCAGCAGCTTGGTAATCACGCTGGGCGTCCACTTGAAAGCGTCGCGCGTCACGGCGCTGCCCTTAGCTCCGCCCGTCTTCCCGCCCGTGGTGCGCCCATTCTTCAGCGCCCAATAATCGCGCGGGCTTGGCATGCCTTCGCTGTTGAGCATTTCGGCCACAGCAGACGCGGTCTTTCCGTCCATGAGCGCCGCAATGATTCGCTCAATGACGGCTACCGCCTCAGCATCGGGCGCCAGCGTCCAGCCGCCTGAGTCAAGCTCTTCGGGCTTGTACCCGTACGGTGGGCGCGAACCGCGCCAGCGGAGCGGCATAAGGCGCATTGCAGCCTGAGCGCTGCTAACGCGTTCACGGATGGATTGAGCCTCAAACTCAGCGGCGAACGCGAACACCTGAAGCAGCAGGCGCGTGACCAGATCCAAGCCGTTGCGGAAGTCCAGCTTGAGCTTGCCGCCCGGACCCTCAGCAAACACGATCACTTTGCGGTGCGTACGCGCCCATTCCACAAGCGCGTTCATGTCCGCCATGGAGCGAATGGCGCGATCGAAACGCCAGAAACACACCGCGTCGAAATCGTCGGTCCGCTCGTTCAGCCATGCACCCAATTCGGGGCGCTCAAAGGGGGTCGTCTTGCTGGCCGATACGCCCAGGTCGACGGCTTCACGGTCGGCAAGGTCGATGCCGTACTCAGCAGCAGCGGCAGCGTTGGCCGCGCGCTGACGCTCGGGGGACGTCGTCTCATCGGTCAGGACTGACAGGCGGATGGCGGACAGACCGCGAAGGGTGCGCATGCCCGTCTGTGAGTGAGTCGAGTGCTGACCGGCGCTGACCTGCGTGTTTGTGCCCATAGGGGCCACTCCTCAGAACTGGATCTAAGGAGTGCTCGGAGACCCGGAGGGCAACGAGTTCTGCGTGGAGCGCAGCGCGGCGGAACGCGGGGACTGAACCGGACCGGCCCTGCCGTCCTCGCAGACCCGAACGGATCGGCGTCGACGACGACCGCTGCGGCCAGGGTCACCTGCGCCCGAGGTAGACCCCCAACGCCCGCTGCAGCACCTTGCCCTGGCTGCCCACGGGCAGTTCCCACTCCCCGAGGTACTCCACGGCCCGGCCGCCGGTCCCCGTCTTGAAGCGGAGTCGGCCGAGCAGGCGGTCCTCGGTGAGGGCGGGGGTGATGGCGCGCAGGTCGTACGTCTCGGCGCCCGCCGCCCGTGCGTCACACAGCATGCGCCACAACAGCGCGCTGCTGGGCCGCAGTTGGCGCCCTCGGCGGCCGGATGCGGCGTACGAGTGCCAGACTCGGGAGCCGACATTGATCATGAGGGCCGCGGAGAGCACCTCCCCGTCGTACCGGGCCAGGTAGAGGCGGAGCCGGTCGTCGTCCTCGGAGTTCAGGGCCTTCCACATGCGCAGGAAGTAGTCCAACGGGCGGGCCTTGAAGCCGTCGTGGGCAGCGGTCGCGGTGTACAGGCGGTGGAACTCGGGCAGGTCGGAGGCCGAGCCCCACGACACACGGACGCCTGCCGTCTCGGCCGTGCGCAAGGACTGTTCCCAATGCGGTGCGAGGGCGCCGCGAAGGTCGTCCACCGAGCGCCCCGCCAACGGGATCTCGCAGCCGTAGCGCGGCTGGCCGAGGCCGAAACCACTCCTGCCGTCCTCCTCGCACCGCCGCCAGCCGAGCCGTTGCAGCCGCTCCGCGACATCGAACGCGTATCCGTCGATGCCGGCCGCGGGCAGATCGTGCAGATGACGTACGTCGGGGTCGGCGATGCTGGCCGCCACGGTGGCCGCGTCCCAGTGACGTACGACCAGGGGCGGCCCGATCCGCACCGAGAACGCCCCGATCCGCTTCAGGTGGGCGACGAGCGGGTCCAGCCATCGCTCCAGACGAGGGGTCCGCCAGTCGATCGCGGGTCCGTCGGGAAGGTACGCGAGGAAGCGCCGCGTCCCGGGCAGCGGCCGGTACAGGACCAGCGCCGTCGCGATCATCTCCCCGTCCTCGAACCAGCCGACGCTCTCCGGCAGCCAGTCGGGCTTCACATCGCCCCACTCGGGGATCTGGAGATGGCTTGCGTCGGGATACAGCCGTAGGTGGGCCAGATGTTCCTGGCGCGGTATCTCCCGCACGTACAGGCTGGTCATGGGTCGGGTGCTCCTGTTCGGGGCGGCCACCCTAAGTCCGGGATCACCGGACGGGTCAAGAGTTCACGGCAGTGAACTGCGCCCACACCTGCTTGCCGCCGTTCCTGGGCGTGACGCCCCACACGTCCGCCGCAGACGCGATCAGGAAGATGCCCCGCCCGCTCTCCGCATCCCAGTCGGGCTCGGTGTACCAGACCGGCAGTACAGGCGAACGGTCGCCGACGGACACCCGAACTCCGCCTTAAGGCAGCTTGCGCAGTCCCAGCTCGCCCTCGGGCGTCTCCACATGGCACCTGTGACCTGAGCCGCCGGACAGGCCCTGGCACGCTTCGGCCGGCGCCGAAGTGATGTGCCCCTAGCGTGCCGGTATGACCGAAAGCCCGCAGGAAACCCCCGCACAGGCCGTCACCGGCATGGTCGACCACGTCCTCTCCCTCGCCGCCACCTGGACCCACTGGGACGGCAGGCCCGCGCACGTCGACGACCGCGTCTACACCCCGCACAAGGCGATCCGCCGTGTCGCCGACCATCTCGTCGATCACCTCGCCGAACTGGAGGCGAGGCTCGTGGGCGAGCCCCCGCAGTCCGACCACTGGCACGCGTCCGCCGCTACCACCGAAGCGGACTTCGCCCCCTTCACCCAGGAGGACCTCGACGAGGCCCGCAGCCGCCTCACCCGGCTCGCCCGGATCTGGGCGAACCGGCTCGACGTCCTCACCGAGGACCAGCTCGACCACTCGCCCGGTGAGGGCTGGACCTTCCGCGAACTCGCCCTCCACCTCAAGGAATCCACGTACTACGCCGACGCGATCGGTGATCTGTCGTGACCGCGTTCGCCGACCTGCATCACGCCGACGAGCCCCTTCTGCTGCCCAACGCCTGGGACCACGCGTCGGCAGCAGCCCTGGCTGCCGGGGGGTTTCGTGCGATCGGGACGACCAGCCTGGGTGTGGCCGCGGCCGCCGGTGTGCCCGACGGTGCGTCCGCGACCCGCGACGAGACGCTCCGGCTGGCCCTCACTCTCGGTTCGGAGCCGTTCCTGCTCTCCGTCGACGCGGAGAGCGGTTTCAGCGACGATCCGGACGAGGTGGCGGAGTTCGTACGGGAACTGGCGGCCGTCGGGGCCGTCGGCATCAACCTGGAGGACGGGCTCGGGCCGGCCAGCCGCCACGCCGCGAAGATCACTGCCGTCAAGTCGGCCGCCCCCGGCATCTTCGTCAACGCCCGCACCGACACACACTGGCTCGGCGACGGCGACCGCAGGGAAACGCTCGACCGCCTCGACGCCTACCAGCAGGCGGGAGCCGACGGCGTGTTCGTCCCCGGCCTCACCGACCCCGCCGAGATCACCACCCTCGTACGGCACCTCGACGTCCCCCTCAACATCCTCTACTCACCCACCGGCCCCACCATCGCCCACCTCACCGCCCTCGGCGTGCGCCGCATCAGCCTTGGTTCGCTGCTGTACCGGCGGGCCCTGGGCGCCGCTCTGGAGACGCTCGCCGACGTACGGGCGGGCCGCCCACCCCACGGCACGGTGCCGACGTACGCCGACGTACAGGCGTTCAGCGGCCGCCAGTCCCCGGCCGGGCGGAGTGAGACCGGGGACACTGCCTCGTGGCGGGCAGACTGGTAGAGTCGAGGTTTTCGTGGGTATCAGACCCTTTGGACTCAACTCCGGCTGCCGACCCAGGGACCGAGGAAGCTATGGCCATGGACATCCCCGGCGAGATGCGACTGGCGGCCGCCGTCGTGGTGGACCAGCAGGGGCGGGTGCTCCTGGTGCGGCGTAGTGAGACGGAGCGGTTTCTGCCGCGGGTGTGGGGCGTGCCGTGCGGGAAGCTGGAGCCGGACGAGAGTGCGGCGGACGGCGCGCTGCGCGAGCTGAAGGAGGAGACCGGGCTGCGCGGCGAGATCGTGCGCAAGGTCGGCGAGTCGTCCTTCGTGAGTGACTACCGGGGCCACGAGGTCAAGAGCTGGCAGGAGAACTTCCTGGTCCGCCCGCTGTCCCTGGACGTGACCCTGCCGAAGCCGGACCAGGTCCACGCCTGGCTGCGGCCCGCCGAGCTGACGAGCGTCGCCATCGACGACTACAACCTCGACGTCGTACGCCAGGCCCTCACGAGCTCCTGAGCAGCTCGGCCAGCCCGCTCAGCGCCCCCAGGTACTCCCGCACATCCAGCGGGACCTTGGCGACCGCCCCGGGATGCGGGCCCGCGGCCGTGAACACGTCGGTGCGCAGGCGCCGTCCGCTGCCCGTCTCCAGGAACAGCGTCACCGTCGGTACGTCCGAGTCGCACCAGGCCCGGTGCAGGGTGTGCGCCGGCAGGGCGTAGGCGCTGCCCGCCGTGTACTGGCCCGTCTGCGTCAGCCGCAGCCGCGCCGGACCCGCCGGCTCCAGCCGCCAGTCGGCCGACCGCTCCGCCAGGGACTCCTGGTAGCGCGCGGCCTCGATGCCGCCGTCGTCCCGCACCTCGTACAGCTCCATCGCGAGCCTGCCGCGGACGACGTAGGAGGCCAGCGGTGAGCGGTGGTTGTGGATGTCCTCCGTGCCGATCGCGCCCGCGCCCGGATGCCACACATGCGCGCGCAGCATGTGGCGGGGGCCGCCGTCGATCAGCAGCAGCTTGTCGAAACCGAGTACGTGACGGTACGACAGCCGGGCACAGCCCTCGGGATCGCCCTCCCCGGAGGCGAGTTCGGCGATCAGCTCCAGCAGGCGGTCGGGTGAGCCCAGTTCGGCGATCACGGAGCGGGCCGCCACCACCTGGTCGTGCTCGGGCAGTTCACCGTCGAGCGCCCTGGCCAGCAGTTGCCGAGCCGCGCGGACCTGGTGACCACCCATGCATCATCCCCCAACTCCCGCCCATGCCGGACGGGTTCAGTGATCCGGCTGATCCGGCTGATACATCCATACGGCATGGGCGCGCAGCGCGCAAAGACCTTGATAGGTCATCCAGATCGGCTTGCGCAGGTCGGTGCCGTCGGCGCGCTCCCAGGTCCAGATGCCGTCGGTCTGCCCGGCCCACACCGCGGCGACCGCGCCGTCCAGCCGCTCCCGCCACTCCGTCTCCAGCCCGTCCTCCTGGGCGATCCGCCGGGCCGCCGGGGTCAGCAGGGCGCGGACGATCCAGGCGGCCGTGAAGTGCCGTACGTTCAGCACCTCATGGCGCGAAAGGTCGTCGGTGCGCGGGCGCCGTACCTCCTCCCTGAGGTTCTCCAGGTCGAGGCAGCCGTGGTGGGGTGCGTCCGGGCAGGCCAGCAGCCAGCGGACCCCGTCCTCCCGGGCGGCGCGGGCGCCCGCGGACTCGCCGAGGACGCGGGCGGTCCGGTCGAGGGCGACCACGGCCTGCGCGGTGTGCAGCGGGGACGGCGGGCCGTGCGGCGGGTCCAGCCGGTAGCCCCAGCAGCGCAGGTGCGCGCGGCCCGGGTCGCTGATCGCGCCGTCGACGATCGCCTCGCGCAGCCGGGGCAGTACGGCGGAGGCGGGCGCGGCGCGCAGCAGTCCGCGCAGCACGGTCGTCACGACATGCGTCGACTCCCGTCCGGCGCGGTCGAGTTCCGGCGTGAAGGCGGCCGTGCAGCGGGACACCTCCGCGGCCAGCCGCTCCCTGGACGCCCCGGCCCGGGCCAGCGCGCCCAGCACCAGTGCGGTGACCTCCGGGCGGGCCTCGGCCCCCTGCGACCGCGCCGACCAGCCGCCGTCCGGCAGTCGCAGCCGCCACAGCGTGTCCACCAGGTCGCCCGTGCTCAGCTGTCCCTCGGGCACCCCCAGGTCGAGCATGATGTGCAGCCCGTAAGCGGTTCCCACCGGCGTCGGCCGCGACGGGCTCTCGCCGAGCGAGTGCGGCCAGCCGGTGAGCAGCCCGACGCCGGGGTCGTCGACGACGGTGACCTGGCCGACGAGGCTCTCGTACGCGGCGTGGAACACCCCGGGAAGCGGACCGGGCTCTTGCGGCCGGGCTCCGGCCGTCGGGGCCGGCGG
>NZ_JBQQCE010000215.1:0-15844 GCF_052245645.1 Streptomyces sp. KR55
ATGGTCAAGGCGCTTGGTGTGTAAGCGATGTGCATCGGGCCAACATGAAAAAAGACCAGCGTTTCCGCTGGTCAGAGGGTGTTTGCGCCCCCGGCAGGACTCGAACCTGCGGCCAAGCGCTTAGAAGGCGCCTGCTCTATCCACTGAGCTACGGGGGCCGGGTGTGGTGGCCTCTGTCGTGGTGCCCGGGTGTGGGCTGATCCGTGACGTTGCCGGGGACAAGGATAGAGCTCCCGGATCCCTGCCCCTGTTGCTTCGCCTCCGTGGCTCGATGTGGAGGTTCGGTGAAGCGGTCCTGATAATCGCAGGCGGGTACGAATCGTGCATCGCTTTTCACGCCACACGCAGCGGGTGTTGTGCACTCGTTATGCCTGGACTGTGTCCCTGTCCCAGTCGCCCCTTCCGTCCCTTGTGTTCTATCGGCGCGCAGACATGCTCATATGCTTCAGATATGCCCTAAAATTGGGCATTCTTCGCATGTGGTGACCTTGGACGTACGGCCTCAGCTGCTCGACGCACTTTCCGCACTGCGCGACCGCGTCGCCGCCGCACGCTTCCCGCTGCCCCTCCCCGGGGCGCCACGCGCGCGTGCCAACCGCGACGAACTGCTCGCTCAGCTCGACGACTACCTGGTGCCCCGGTTGAGGGAGCCCCAAGCGCCGTTGCTGGCCGTCGTGGGAGGTTCCACCGGCGCCGGCAAGTCGACGCTCGTCAATTCCCTGGTGGGCCGACGGGTCAGCGAGGCGGGCGTACTGCGGCCGACGACACGGACACCGGTGCTGGTGTGCCACCCGGAGGACCATCACTGGTTCAGCGGCATGCGCGTGCTGCCCGACCTCACGCGCGTGTGGGTGCCGCACCAGGAACCCGACGACGATCTGCTGCTCCCGGGCGAGAACCCCGCGCGCGTGCTGCGCATCGAGACCGCCGATACCGTGCCGCCCGGCCTCGCCCTCCTCGACGCGCCCGACATCGACTCCCTGGTCGCCGACAACCGCACCCTCGCGGCCGAGCTCATCTGTGCCGCCGACATCTGGATCATGGTCACCACGGCCGCTCGGTACGCCGACGCCGTGCCGTGGCATCTGCTGCGGACCGCCAAGGAGTACGACGCCACCCTGATCACCGTGCTCGACCGGGTGCCCCACCAGGTGGTGTCCGAGGTCTCCCGGCAGTACGGTGCCCTGCTCACCAAGGCCGGGCTCGGCGACGTACCGCGGTTCACCGTGCCCGAGCTGCCCGAGTCGGCCTGGGGCAGCGGGCTGCTGCCGACCACCGCCGTGGCGCCGCTGCGCACCTGGCTCGTGCACCAGGCCCAGGACCCCGCGGCCCGGCAGCACGCCATGGCCCGTACGGCGTACGGTCTCATCGCCTCGCTCAAGTCCCGGATGCCCGAGCTGGCCAGTGCCGCCGCCGCCCAGTACGCGGCCGCCCTGCGGCTCACCTCCGCCGTCGACTCCGCCTACGACAGTGAGCACGCGCGCGTGCGGGGGCGGTTGCAGGGGGGTGCCGTGCTCGCCGGTGACGCGTTGAAGCGCTGGCGGGCCTTCCCGCTCGACTGCACCGCCGGTGAGCTCCTGGACGCCCTCGTGGAGAGCCTGTGCGAGCTGCTGCTGTGCGCCGTCACCGCCGCCGACGAGCGCATCGACGAGGCCTGGCGGCGCGAGCCGGCGGCGGACGCCCCGGAGCTTGCGGACCGCGACACGTCCCTGGAGACCGCCGAGCACCGGATCGGGATGGCGGTACGGCGGTGGCGGCGCGAGCTCGAGGAGCACGCCGAGGACGAGGTGCGCCACCTCGACCGCAGCGTCGCTCCGGACCCCGAGGTGGTCTCCGCGCTGGTCGCCACCGTTTTGCTGGGCGGTCACCGGTCCCGGTCCGCGAGCGAGGGGATCGCCGAGCGGATCGGCGCCCACGGTGCGCTGCGGCTGCGGGAACGGGGCGGACGGCTGCTCGGCGAGTACGTGGACCGGGTGATGCACGCCGAACGTGAACGCCGGCTCGCCCCGCTCGACGCCCTCGAAGTCCATCCCGAACCCCAGGCCGAACTCATCGCCGCGCTGTCCGTACTGCAGAAGGAGAGGTGACCGGTGACTGCCGTCACTGACCAGGACCACACGGAGCACGCCGATCCCGACCACCAGGAGGACGCGGCCTCCGAGAACGAGCGCGCAGGCGACCGTGCCCCTGTGACGGGCGATTCCGAAAACCGTTCCTCCAGGGAAGGTGCTTCCGGACACAGAGCCTCTGAGCAGGCAGTTTCCGGAATGACCAAAGGGGGCGATTCCGGAAAGAGCGTCTCCAAGGAGGGCGCTGCCGAAAGGGACGCCTCCAAGGAGAGCGATTCGGGAAAGGGGTCCTCCTCCGCGGAGGACGACGGCGATCGCGGAAAACCCCTCCCCGAAGAGGGCGAATCCGTCGAGCGGCGCTTTTGGTGGGGGCGGCGCAAGTCAGGGGAGTCCGGTGCGCAAGGGAACGGGGACCACGCGCGCGTGCAGGTCGACCATGACACCTACCGTGACCGTGCGAGCGAAGGCCGTATGGACGCCCGTACCGGATCTCCTGCGGACTCCCGTCCCCCCTCCCTCGCGGAGTCCCGTAGCGGCTCTCCGGCGGAATCCCGTACGGACTCTCCCACGCAGTCCCGTACGGACTCTCCTACGGAATCCCGTGCGGACTCCGTCACGGCCGCCGAAGACACCTGGGACGACGGTCTGATCGCGCGGCGGGTGAACGAGAAAACCGCCGCCGAGCAGCTCGCGGTGGCGGAGAGCAAGCCGTCGGGGCCGCAGACCGTGGCCCCGCTCGCGTACGACGGTCCGACGCGGTCCCGGCTCGACGCGCTGCGCGAACTGGTGGGCCTGTCCCGTACCCGGCTCGACAGCAGGACGCTGGCCGAGGCGAGCCGGGTCCTCGACGAGGCGGCGGCCCGGCGCAAGCTGTCCGGGCAGCACACCGTCGTCGCCATCGCGGGCGCGACCGGCAGCGGCAAGTCGCAGCTGTTCAACGCGCTGGCCGGGGTGGCCATTTCGGAGACGGGCGTACGGCGGCCGACGACCGCCGCGCCCATCGCGTGCAGCTGGAGCGACGGCGCGGCGAGCCTCATCGACCGGCTCGGCATCCCCGGACGCCTGCGTCGCCGCCCGCTGCAGAGCCCCGAGGCGGAGGCGCAGCTGCGCGGGCTCGTCCTGGTCGACCTGCCCGACCTCGACTCGGCGGCCGTACAGCACCGCGAGCAGGCCGAGCGGCTGCTGGCGCTCGTCGATGCGGTCATCTGGGTCGTGGATCCCGAGAAGTACGCCGACGCCGTGCTCCATGAGCGCTATCTGCGGCCCATGGCCGGGCATGCGGAGGTCATGTTCGTCGTCCTCAACCAGATCGACCGCCTCCCCGGGGAGGCGGCCCACCAGGTGCTCGACGATCTGCGGCGGCTGCTGGACGAGGACGGGATCGCCCTGGGGGAGTACGGCGAACCGGGCGCGACCGTACTCGCGCTGTCCGCGCTCACCGGTGACGGCATCGGGGAACTGCGCGAGGCGCTCGGCCAGTTCGTGGCGGAGCGCGGTGCCGCAGCCCGCCGCATCCTGGCCGACCTGGACGCCGCGGCAGTGCGGCTGTGGCCGGTGTACACCACCGGGCGACGCACCGGGCTCAGCGAACGGGCGCGGGACGAGTTCTCCGCGCGGCTGGCCGACGCCGTGGGCGCCACCGCCGCCGGCGAGGCCGCCGAGCGGGCCTGGCTGCGCAACGCCAACCGTGCGTGCGGGACGCCCTGGCTGCGGTTGTGGCGCTGGTTCCTGGAGCGGAGCGAACCCACCACGGGCCGGCTGCCGGTGCGCACGCAGGCGGACGAGCAGGCCACGGCGCGGCAGCGCGTCGAACAGGCGGTGCGGACGGTGTCCGACCGGGCGTCGGCGGGGCTGCCGGCGCCCTGGGCGCAGGCAGTGCGCGAGGCGGCCGTACGCGGCTCCCAGGGGCTGCCCGAGGCACTGGACGAGCTGGCCGCGCGGGCCGGGCTGCCGACGGGACGGCCGCCGACACCGGGCTGGTGGCCGGTGGCCGTACTGGCGCAGGCGTCCATGACTCTCCTGCAAGTCGTCGGCGGGCTGTGGCTGGTGGGGCAGATCGTCGGGGTCATGTCGCCGAATCTCGGGGTGCCGGTGCTGCTGATGGTGGCCGGGATCATCGGCGGCCCGCTCGTCGAGTGGAGCTGCAAGATGGCGGCCCGGGGACCGGCCCGGCGGTACGGACTGGAGGCGGAACGGCGGCTGCGGGAGGCCGCGGCCGGGTGCGGCCGGGCCCGGGTCCTCGATCCGGTGGCGTCGGAGCTGCTGCGGTACCAGGAGATTCGTGACCAGTACGGGCGGGTCATCGGGGCGAGGGCCGGGGTGAGGTAGCCGCTCGGAAGGCCGGCCACACCGGTTGGGCGTGCGGGATGGGATCCCTCGAACGAGTGGCGGAGTTATCCACAGGCTGGGGATGATCCACAGCCCTCTGCGGGCTCGGCTCGGCGGAGGCAGTCTGGCTTCGCGGCGATCGCGACGGACGTGGTCGCCACGACAGCGGCGGTGCGCGCAGGGACGGCGGCCGCCGCGGCAGACGCAGCCGTACGGGACGGGCCCGTACGCATGCCTGCCCGGCGCGAGCGGCCGGGCGGGGGAGGGGAGCGAGAAGATGAACGAGACGATGGTCTGCGCGGTGGGCAACGTGGCGACGCAGCCGGTCTACCGGGAGCTGGCGGCGGGACCGTCGGCGCGGTTCCGGCTGGCGGTGACCGCCCGGTACTGGGACCGCGAGAAGAGCACATGGACGGACGGGCACACCAACTTCTTCACGGTGTGGGCCAATCGGCAGCTGGCCACCAACGCGGCGGCCTCCCTGTCGGTGGGCGATCCCGTCGTCGTGCAGGGCAGGCTGAAGGTACGGACGGACGTGCGCGAGGGGCAGAGCTGGACCTCGGCCGACATCGACGCCGTGGCGATCGGCCACGACCTGGCGCGCGGCACCTCGGCCTTCCGGCGCGCGAACCCCAAGAACGAGACGGAGACGACCAGTTCGCCGACACAGCCCGAGCCCGCCTGGGAGACGCCCGCCGCCGACAGCGCAGGCACGGAGCCCCAACGGCGGTCGGAACCCGCGGCGGTGACGTGACGTCGGCTACGGGCCGGTTCCGCCCTGGAGCCGTACGAGAGTGACCGAACTGCGGCTTATCGGCGAATGCGCGCCCGGGCGACCACGGTGGATTTGTCGATAAGCCCTGTTTGTAGGCCTCCTGGCGATAACGATTCCGAGTCGGATTGCCGGCCCGGCGGGATCACTGGGAAAGGTGGTGCGCCCGCATCCCTAGGATGCCGGGCATGGCTCTCGGGGCCTGAGATTCTGCTGGTGGGACCGTACCCCCCCACGTCAACGGGTCCTGCTCGAAGGGGAATTCTGTGTTTTCTTCGTTCTCCGCACTGTCCGTGTGCGGGCGACGGGCGGCCCGTTTCGCCGCCGTGACGCTGGTGTCGGGACTGACCGTCGCTGCCGGGCCGGCCATGGCGGTGCCTGCCGCGGCCGACTCCGGGGCGGCGCAGACCCACGGCGGGGCGGCGGCCACCATGAGCGGCCTGAAGACCTACGGCGCGGCGGTGGTCCACGCCGCTGAGGGCGACCTGGAGATATCCGCGGGCCTGTTCGAGATGTCCGTCGAGGGCGGTGGCATGCTGCAGACGTACTGCGTCGACCTGCACAACCCCACCCAGAAGGACGCCAAGTACCACGAGACGCCGTGGAGCGGCACCTCGCTGGGCGCCAACGACGACGCGGGCCGGATCCGCTGGATTCTGCAGAACTCCTACCCGCAGGTGAACGACCTCGCGGCGCTCGCGAAGAAGGCGGGCATCCGCGGCGGCCTCACCGAGCAGGACGCCGCGGCCGGCACCCAGGTGGCCATCTGGCGCTACTCGGACGGGGTGGACGTCGACGCCGTCGACCCGGAGGCCGAGAAGCTCGCGGACCACCTGGAGAAGAGCGCCCGAGACGCGGCGGAACCTGAGGCGTCACTGACCCTCGACCCGCCCGCGCTCTCCGGCCATCCCGGTGAGTTGCTCGGCCCGGTGACGGTGCACACCGACGCGGACAGTGTGACGGTGACCCCGCCGCCGGACGCCGCCGCCGACGGAGTGCGGATCGTCGGCAAGGACGGCAAGGACGTCACCACCGCGACGGACGGCAGCCAGCTGTTCTTCGAGGTGCCGGCGGACGCGGCGGCCGGTTCGGCCGAGCTGACCGTCCAGGCCTCCACGACCGTGCCTGTGGGCCGGGCCTTCGCCTCCGAGAGCAGAAGCCAGACGCAGATCCTGGCCGGCTCCAGCGAGTCCACGGTCTCGGCGACGGTGAGCGCGACCTGGGCGGAGAAGGGCGCGATACCCGCGCTGTCCGCGCGGGAGAACTGCGCCGAGGGCGGCGTGGACATCACGGCCGTCAACCAGGGCGACGAGGCCTTCACCTTCGAGCTGATGGGCGCCGAGCACACCATCGGCGCCGGTGAGTCGCGCACCGTGACCATCCCGCTCCAGGAGGACCAGGCCTACGACTTCACGATCACCGGACCCGGCGGCTACGAGAAGCGCTTCGCCGGAGTGCTCGACTGTCGCACCCGGGCCGGCGAGGCCGACGAGGCCGGTGAGTCGACGCAGATCCTCAGCGAGCCGAGTCCGGCCACGGCAGGCGGCACCGCCTCCGACGTGAACCTCGCCGCCACCGGCAGTTCCGACGCGACGCCGGTGATCGCGGGCGTGGCCATCGGCCTGGTCGTGATCGGCGGCGCGGCCCTGGTCGTGGTCCGCAGGAAGAAGTCGTAACCCATCGAGCGCGGCGCGCCGGGGCTGCCGTACTGAGACGGCGAACCCGCAGGTCACAAGCGCCCGACCATACGCGTTTCCCCCCAGGCCTGGCCGTCAGGCAAGATGGGGTGTATCTGCCCACTGCCAGATTCAAGCTGCCGGACGGTTTCTCTTGGCTGAGTTCATTTACACCATGCGCAAGGCGCGCAAGGCGCACGGCGACAAGGTGATCCTCGACGACGTCACCCTGAACTTCCTTCCGGGTGCCAAGATCGGCGTCGTCGGCCCGAACGGTGCCGGTAAGTCGACCGTGCTGAAGATCATGGCGGGGCTGGAGCAGCCCTCCAACGGTGACGCGTTCCTGACGCCCGGCTACAGCGTCGGCATCCTGCTCCAGGAGCCCCCGCTGAACGAGGAGAAGACCGTCCTGGAGAACGTCCAGGAGGGTGTCGCCGAGATCAAGGGCAAGCTCGACCGGTTCAACGAGATCGCCGAGCTGATGGCGACCGACTACTCGGACGCGCTCCTCGAGGAGATGGGCAAGCTCCAGGAGGAGCTCGACCACGCGGAGGCCTGGGACCTCGACGCCCAGCTCGAGCAGGCGATGGACGCCCTGGGCTGCCCGCCCGGCGACTGGCCCGTCACCAATCTCTCCGGTGGTGAGCGCCGCCGCGTCGCGCTGTGCAAGCTGCTGCTGGAGCAGCCCGACCTGCTGCTCCTCGACGAGCCCACCAACCACCTCGACGCCGAGTCCGTGAACTGGCTGGAGCAGCACCTCGCCAAGTACCCGGGCACCGTCGTGGCCGTCACCCACGACCGGTACTTCCTCGACAATGTCGCGGGGTGGATCTGCGAGGTCGACCGTGGCCGTCTGCACGGCTACGAGGGCAACTACTCCAAGTACCTGGAGACCAAGGCCGCCCGCCTCAAGGTCGAGGGCCAGAAGGACGCCAAGCGGCAGAAGCGTCTGAAGGAAGAGCTCGAGTGGGTGCGGTCCAACGCCAAGGGGCGGCAGGCCAAGTCCAAGGCGCGTCTGGCCCGCTACGAGGAGATGGCCGCCGAGGCCGAGAAGATGCGGAAGCTGGACTTCGAGGAGATCCAGATCCCGCCGGGGCCGCGGCTCGGCAACGTGGTCGTCGAGATCAACAACCTCAGCAAGGCTTTCGGCGAGAAGGTCCTGATCGACGATCTCTCGTTCACGCTGCCGCGTAACGGGATCGTGGGTGTCATCGGTCCGAACGGTGCCGGCAAGACGACCCTCTTCAAGATGATCCAGGGTCTGGAGGAGCCCGACGCCGGTTCGATCAAGGTCGGCGACACGGTCAAGATCTCCTACGTCGACCAGAGCCGCGAGCACATCGACCCGAAGAAGACGCTGTGGGCCGTTGTCTCGGACGAGCTGGACTACATCAACGTCGGGCAGGTGGAGATGCCCTCGCGGGCGTACGTCTCCGCCTTCGGCTTCAAGGGGCCGGACCAGCAGAAGCCGGCCGGCGTCCTGTCCGGCGGTGAGCGCAACCGGCTGAACCTCGCGCTCACCCTCAAGCAGGGCGGCAACCTGCTGCTCCTCGACGAGCCGACCAACGACCTCGACGTCGAGACGCTGTCGTCGCTCGAGAACGCGCTGCTGGAGTTCCCGGGCTGCGCCGTGGTCGTCTCCCACGACCGGTGGTTCCTCGACCGTGTGGCCACGCACATCCTCGCCTACGAGGGTGACTCCAAGTGGTTCTGGTTCGAGGGCAACTTCGAGTCGTACGAGAAGAACAAGATCGAGCGCCTCGGTGCGGACGCGGCGCGTCCGCACCGTGCCACCTACAAGAAGCTGACCCGGGGCTGATCTTGCGGCATATCTACCGCTGCCCGCTGCGATGGGCGGACATGGACGCGTACGGCCATGTCAACAACGTGGTCTTCCTGCGCTACCTGGAGGAAGCCCGTATCGACTTCCTGTTCCGCCCGGACAAGGAGTTCAAGCAGGGGTCCGTGGTGGCGCGCCATGAGATCGACTACAAGCGGCAGCTCGTCCACCGGCACGCGCCCGTGGACATCGAGCTGTGGGTCACGGAGATCAGGGCCGCGTCCTTCACCCTCTCCTACGAGGTGAAGGACGGCGACGAGGTCTACGTCCGGGCCTCGACGGTGATAGTGCCGTTCGACTTCGAGGCGCAGCGGCCGCGCCGGATCACCGCGGAGGAGCGGGAGTTCCTCCAGGAGTACATGGACGACGTGGGCGCCGACGAGGACGAGGGGGAGGCCGTCGCCGCATGACGGTGCTCCACCTCGCCGACGAGGGGGAGGCGGCGGACCTCGCGGCCTTCCTCTCCCGGCTGCTCCACTACGACCGTGGAGCAGCGGTGCGTCTGCAGGCGGCGGGCACCGCACTCGCCGTCTTCGGGCGGCCGCCGTCCTTCGAGGTGCTGGCGATCCGGGCGGTGCGGCTGGCCAAGCCGTACGAGAACGGGCTGGACGTCACGCTGGACGTGACCGTGTCCGCCGGTGAACTGCTGGAGTCCGTGGACGAGGCGGCGGCCACGGCTGCCGTCCCGGCCGCGGTGACCGGGCCGCCGTGGGCCGGCGTCATGCCGCCGCGCGGTGGCTGGCGGCCGGAGCCTGGGCTGCCGGACGCGGATGCGCTACGGGCGATGGTCGCCGCCGCGGTGGCCGAATTCCGCTCCCGCACGCAGGAGTTGGCGCCCGAGGGGCGTACGCGGGCCGAACTCGACCGGATCGGGCGGGAGATCTGGTCCCGGACGGTCGGGGAGACGGCGCTTCCGGTACGGGCCGTGCACGCGGCGCAGTCCCTGGGGTTCCTTCGGCCGGTCACGAGTGCGGAGGACCTGGGCCTGTTCGCGTCGGGTGCCTGGCTGCGGCTGCGGACTCCGTACGGGTCGATCGCTGTGCGGCGGGCGGGACTCGGGGCGCTGGACGTCAGCGTCCGCTGATCCGCTCATGGGCGGTCGGGTGGCCTGGGCGAGCGGGTCCGGGACGTCAGTCAGCAGGTCAGTCGCGTTCGCTGTTGTCCGGCCAGACGCCGATGTGGTCCGGCTCCAGTTCCAGGGCGACGCGGTCGCGCATGCCCAGGGCGCGGGTGTACTCGGCGGGGAGTTGCAGACGGCCCGCGCGGTCGAGCATGGCGTACTCGCGGGCCACCATCGTCTCGTGGCCGGTCGTCGCGTCGCGTTCGCTGCGGCGCAGGACCTCGGTGGAGGTGCGGCCGTCGCGGATGGCGACCGTGCGGCGGACCTCGCCGGCGACCGCCTGGTCGTGGGTGACGATGACGATGGTGGTGCCCAGGTGTTCGTTCGCCGTGCGGAAGGCGGCGAAGACCTGTTCCGCGGTGTGGGAGTCGAGTTCGCCGGTGGGTTCGTCGGCGAGCAGGACCGCGGGGTTGTTGGCGAGGGCCACCGCGATGGCGACGCGTTGCTGCTGGCCGCCGGACATCTGGTGCGGGCGGCGGTCGCGGCAGTCGGCGACCTCCAGCAACTCCAGGAGTTCCAGGGCGCGTTCGGACTGGGCGCGGCGACGGGCCCGGCGGGAGCCCGCGAGCTGCATGGGCAGGGCGACGTTCTGGGCGGCGGTGAGGTAGGGCAGGAGGTTGCGGGAGGTCTGCTGCCAGACGAAGCCGACGACCTCGCGACGGTAGGCGAGGCGGTCCCCGGCAGTCATCGACAGCAGGTCGCGGCCGGCGACCCGGGCGGCGCCGGCGGTGGGGGTGTCCAGACCGGCGAGGATGTTCATCAGCGTCGACTTGCCGCTTCCGGAGGCGCCCACCAGGGCCATGAGTTCACCCTCGCGGACGAGGAGGTCGAGGCCCTGGAGCGCCTGGACCTCCACGCCGTCCGTGCTGAAGATGCGGACCAGACGGTCGCAGGTGATCAGGGCGTCGTGGCCGTAGGCGGGGCGCTCGCGGTGGGCGTTCGCACGGTGGGCCAGGTCGGCGAGGGTGGGGTTCGTCGTCATCGCAGGGCTCCTTCGCCGGATTCGAGTTCGCCGGAGGTCGAGTTCGCCGGATTCGAGTTCGCGGAGTCGAGTGGCTGCTCATGGCTCATCGGGTGTCGCCCGCCCTCAGTTCTCTCACCGACCCCCGCCGTCCCGTCCACCACGCCTGCCCCACCGCCACGCCCACGGTCAGCAGCAGGACCGCCGCCGCCGGTACGGCCAGCGACAGCGGGTCCGTGCTCAGCTGCGCCGGGCCCGCCTGGGGCTGGGACGAGGGCAGGGCGATGGTCGTGAGGTCGATGCCGGGGGAGAGGAGGCGGATGGTGGCCCAGGCGGCGAGGGTGCCGCCGAGGGCGGCCAGGGCGGAGTGGGGGAGCGACTCCAGGACGAGGAGGCGGCGGCCCTGGGCGCGGGTGAGGCCCATGGTGCGCAGACGGGCGAGGAGGGCGGTGCGTTCGGGGGCGGCGCGCAGGAGGGACAGGAGCAGGGCCAGGACGGCGTACCCGGCACCGGCCGCCACCGCCGCCGTGTACAGGCGTTCGGCGCCGGACTGCAGCGGCGAGTCGACGAACCGTCCCCGCTCCTCGGCCCGCAGCTGTACGTGCGCCGAGTCGCCCGCGGCCCGGCGCAGCGCGCCCCCGTCCAGGTGCTCGCCGGTCACCAGCAGCGCGGTCGGCCGGGCGGCCTGCGCGCCCAGCCCGGCGCGGTCCACGACCAGGAACTCGGTGCCGGTCACGGCCGGGGTGCGGTCCCGGACGAGGGCGATCCGGACGGTGATGGTGCTGCCGTCCTCCAGGCGGACCGGGAAGGGCCGGGTGCCGTAGGTCTCGGCGACGGCCGGGGAGGCAAGGGCGGGCAGGGGCGCCCGCTCGTGCCCCGAGCGCCTCAACTCGCCCTCGTCGAAGGCCCCGAGGGACGTCCGCCGGGCCAGCGCCGCGTAGTCGTCGGGGTCGACGCCCGCCAGCGGTACCGACTGCGGGCCGCCGTGCGGTTTCGCCTGGTACGCGATGCTCGTCTCGGCCAGTCCACGCACGCCGGGCGCCTGGCGGATCCGGTCGGGCAGGGCGGACGGCAGCGGGGCGGTCGCCTCGACGCGGGCGTCGGCGCCGATGGCGAGGACCGCCGCGCGGTCGCGGGTCTCCTGGACACCCGCGAGCACCGAGCCGCCGAAGGCGGCCGTGGTGAGGGCGGTGGACAGGGCCAGCAGCGGCAGCACCGCGGAGACGGACGTACGGGCCGCGCGGGCCAGCGACAGCGGGCCCACCGCGCCGCGCAGCCGGGCGGCCGGGCGGGCGAGGCCGCGCAGCGGGAGCGGGTAGAGCCGGATCAGGACCAGGGCCGCGATCACCGCCACCAACACCGGTGCCGCCGACGCCAGTTGATCTCCCGTCGTGCCCCGTCTGCGCAGAGTCTCGACCGCGCCGGCCGCCAGCACGACCAGCGTGAGTTCCGCGACCGTACGGCGCCGGGAAGGACGTACGGACGCCACGTCCTCGCGTTCGCCGTGGACGCGGACGGCCCGGTGCGTGACCGCGGCGCGCAGGGGGAGCGCCAGGCAGGCCACCGCGGTGACCGCGAGGGCGGCGACGAGCGCGGGGGTGCGGCGGCCCTCGGGGACCGCGAGCAGCGCGGCGATGAGGCCGAGGACAGCCGCGGGCACGGCCACGACCGCGGTCTCGCCGAGCAGGCGGGCCGCGAGGCCGGGCAGGGAGGCGCCGCGGGCGCGCAGCAGGGCGAGTTCGCTGCGGCGGCGGTCGGCGGCCAGACCGCCCGCCATCACAAGGACGACGACGGCCACCGTTCCGGTACCGAACGCGGCCACGGCGACCAGCGGGCCGATGCCGGCGCGCTGCTCGTCGTAGGAGGTGAGCACGTCGTCGAGGTCGGTCGCCGCCTCCGTGCGCGGGTCGGTGGCCGTGCGGACCTCGCGCAGCCCCGGCCCCGATTCGAGCGCGGCGACCGCGGACTTCAGGGCGCCCAGGTCGTGGCCGTGCAGGGCGTCGACGTCGGGGGCCACCTGCCAGTAGCGCCCGGGGGCTCCGGCGGTGCCCAGCAGGGCGGGGGCCGCTTCGGGGGCGAGCAGCAGGGCGCCGAGCCAGTACCGGCTGCCGCTCGGGTCGTTCGGTACGCGGACCAGGGCGGGGGTGCGCAGCAGCGGCTGGGCCGACCAGTACGCGCCGGCCGGGTCGCGGGGGGTGACGATGCCGGTGACGCGGACGGCGAGCGGGGCGCGTTCCACACCGGGTACGTGGATGACCGAACCGACCTTGATGTGCAGGCTCCTGGCGGTCTCGGCGGTGACCGCGGCCTCCACCTCGGCGGTCGCGGCGGTCACCGGCGGGGAGGACACGCGCGGCAGCCGGCCCTCGGTCAGCCGGGAGTGGCCGGCGAGTCCGTGCTGGGCGGCGAGCGACACCTGCGCGGGCAGTCCGCTCGGCCGGGCCAGCCAGCGTTCGGGGACCTCCTGGTTGACGGTGGTGCGCACGCCGTACGTCGACTGGTCGGGGTCGGCGACCAGCGGTGGACGGGCGGCTCGCAGGACGTGCGTGTACTGCTCGGCCAGGGTGTCCGGGCGCAGCGCCCGCTCCCGTTGGCCCTGCTCCAGGCCGGAGTCGGGCTGTGGGGCGTACAGCTGGACGGTGGTGCGGTCGGGGAGGGCCTGCTCGACGGCCCGGCGCAGTCCGGCGTCCGCATACCGGTCGACCGCGCGCGGGAACGCGGCGGCCAGGCAGGCGGTCACCGCCACCAGCAGCGCCAGCGCCCAGGCGGCGCCCGGGGAGGCGCGCAGCCGGGCGCGGATCCAGGGCGCGGCAGGGCTGGCCGGCTTCGGCATCTCATTCACCCCCTGTTTCCCTGAGCGCCCGCGCCGGGTCCGTGCGGCGCAGCGCGAGTGCCGCGGTGACGAGCAGCGGGACGAGCGCAACCGCCGTCAGCAGGGCGGCCACGCGGGGAACCGGAAGCTCCACCAGCACCTCAGGCACCGGCCGGGTGGCCTGCGCGGTCAGGACGATCAACGGGATCACCGCCCGGGTCAGTACGGTCCCCAGCGCGGCCCCCACCAGCAGCGCCAGCCCCACCAGGACGCCCTGCTCGACGGCGACCATCCGGGCCAGCCGGCGACGCGGGGTGCCCAGGGCGCGCAGCACGGCGAACTCGGCGTCCCGCTCCCGCAGCGACCCCGCCGCGCTCACCGCGAAACCGACCGCGGCCAGCGCCGCCGCCACCCCGGCCGCGGCGGCGAACGCGGCCTCGGGGCCGGCGCCGAACGGATCGTCGCGCAGCTCCTCGGCGATCTCGTCCCGGACGATCACCTGCTCGGGTTCCAGATCGGGCCGGGCCCGCAGCGCGGCGGCCACCTCGGCGGCCTCGCCCGGCGCGGCCCCCAGCCACCACTCGGTGGGCGTGACGCTGGTGCCGTACCGGCCCTGCAACACCCGGTTCACGGACCGCAGATCGACGAGCAGAGCTCCTCCGTCGTGGTCGTCGGGAGTGGTCGGCAGCGCCCGTACGGTCCGGACGATCCGCACTGGCAGGGTGTGGCCGCCGAACGCGACGTCCACGCGCTCCCCGGGGCGAGCGCCCGCCGACTCGAGGAAGCGGTCGGTCGCGACGGCCGTGATCTGCGGCGGCGCGGGCCGGCCGGCCTGCAGTCGGATGGTCAACGACGAGATGATCCAGGTGTATTCGCGGGGGACGTAGCCGGTGCCGTAGGTGACCGTGAGCGGCTCGGAGGAGCTGACGCGGGGGCGGGTGGGGCTGGTGTCGGCGTCGGTAGACGAGGCCGTGCCGTCGCTCTCGGAGACGGCCTTCCAGCCGGTGGGCAGCGGCAGCCGCCGAACCGACCCGTCGGTGGCGGTGGCCGTCAACGCGTCGACGCTGAACCGGTGTTGCTGGGGGCGGCCGGACGGCTGGCCCATGGTGAGGTGCAGGCCGGTCAGGGTGGCCGGGCCGAGCGGGCCGCCGAGGTCGGGGGTGAGGGTGTGACGGCGGCCGTCGGCGGGGAGTTCGCCGGCCGGGATGCGGTACGGCGTGCCGTAGCGGTCCTCCACGACGAGGGTCACGTCCGCCGTCATGCCGGGGGCGGAGGCGCGCAGGCCTGCCGTCAGCTGGAGCCGGGCGGTGTGCGCGGGTATGCGGGCGCCGGCCGTCGATCCCTCGGGGCCCAGCCCGGTCAGCAGCGGCTGCACCGGCTCGGCCGTCAGGTCCGGACGCATCAGCACGGCGTCCGCCGCGTGGGCGGTGTCCAGCGCGAGCACGGTCGCCGTCCGGTTGCCGGACAACGGCAGTTCCGTACGGACGGCGGGGGCCGCCTCGGCGACGTGCGGCACGGCCGCGTACTCCTCGGTGCGGCCGGGGCCTGCCTCCCCGGCGGCGAGTACGCGCACAGGCGCACCGGCGCGGAAGTCCGCCTGGTCGTCCTGCGAGCGGTTCCAGGAGACGCCCTGACCGATCGCCAGCATGCCCAGCGCGACCGCGAGCACCAGCAGCAGCACCGGGCCCGCCCCGCGCATCGGGCGGCGGCTGAGCTGCCAGCCGGCGAGCGCGGCGGTCAGCCCGCGCCCGCCGGCCGCCCGGCGTTCGACGAGCCGCGCCACCGGCGGCAGCAGCCGCAACGTCAGCACCGTCCCGGCGAGCAGCGCCAGCGCGGGCGCCGACACCAGCAGCGGGTCGATGCCGAGGCTGTCGGCGCTGGTGCCGCTGACGGCGCCGGAAGTGTGCCGGTCGAGCTGCCAGTACGCGACGCCGGCCACGACCAGCAGCCCGACGTCGGCGCCGGCCCGGACGGGGGCGGGGAGGGAGGCGCGGGAGCGCACGGGGCCGGCACCGGAACCGGAACGCGACCCCAGCAACGCGCGCAAGCGCCCGGCTCCGACCCCGGCGACGGTACGCCCGCCCCTGCCTCCGCCCCCACCACCGCGCAGCGTCCCGCCCCCCGCCGCCCACAGCGCCGGACCCGTCACCGCCAGCGCACACCCCAGAGCCACGCCCACCGCCACCAGCCACACCCCACCGCGGCCCCCGGCCGGCACGTCCAGGTGCAGGCCGATCCGGGCCAGCGGCCCCTGCCCGGCCAGGAG